>CAIXKQ010000039.1 GCA_903920065.1 uncultured Actinomycetes bacterium | reverse complement strand
CTTCCTAACGTTATTGCCCACGGCATGCTCACCATGGCACTGGTTGGAAAGTACATCTCTGACTTTGCAGGGGGTGCGGCCAACGTTCTGGAATTCGGTGCTCGCTTTACCAAGCCAGTAATCATTCCTGCAGGTGAAAACGTTGACCTGACCGTGAGTGCAACGGTGAGTGAAGTAGTCGATGGAAAGATTTCCCTGACCGTAAGTGCAACCTCTGCTGGCGTTAAAGTACTTGGAATGGCAAAAGCGGTGGTGCGAAAGTGAGTGCACCTGATTCGGTACACGAGTTAGCCAAGGCTCGATTAGCTGCTCGCGCTGAGAAAAACTTTGCCCTCTCTGATCAACTGCGCGATGAGATTGCAGCTGCCGGCTTTGAAGTTGTTGATAGCGCTGGGGGATATGAACTGCGTCCTAAGAAGCGCTTTCCAGTCTATGAATCCACTCGCGATATCCGCCCGATTAATTCAGGCAAATTCGAGATCACAGCAGCAATCATTGTCGAAGGATTTCATGCGGATGCGGTGACATGCATCAAATCGATTAAGGCCCATAGCCAATGCGCCATCGCCGTCCTGGTAATTGGAGACCCTGGAATTCTTGTGGATCAATTAGATTCACGCACATCACTAGTTCAAGTCAATGAAAACTTTGGTTGGGGCGAGAACGCCAATGCGCTCCTGCGCAATGTGACAAGTGAATTCATTATCATCATGGATCCATCGACGACCTTCACCGGCGATGCAATTACGCCAGTGCTTGCTGAACTACAAAAAAGAGAATTTGTGGCTGTCGGCTGGCGCGGGGGACTAGTAAATCTAGAAGATGATTGGCGCAGCACAGAAGATAAAGGAGCTGGGGAAGTAGATGTGCTCTTTAGCTACTTCATGGCAATGCATCGCGAAGATGCTTTGGCCGTACGTGGATTTAGCAATCGCGCACTTTTCTATCGCAATGCAGATATTGAATTCTCACTCACTCTTCGTCATGGAAATGGCCGCTTGCTGCAGATGGAGCTACCCCTTGAACAAGGTCGCCATCATGGATATCACGACAGCGAGCCTGAATATCGCGAAGTGCAATCCAAGAAGAATTACGACCGCATTCTTGAGCGCTTCAGAGGCAAGACTGCGATATTGAGTCCACGCAGGTAGCCTAAGCACATGGCCGATTTACGCGATTACACATCACTACGCGTAGGCGGGCCTGCCAAAAAGTTTGTCGAAGTAGGTACTGAAGCAGAGATTATCTCTGCCATTGAAGCTGCTGGCGATTCCCCAATACTTATTATTGGTAGTGGAACAAATATTTTAGTTTCAGATACTGGCTTTGAGGGAACCGTTATTCGCATTGTTAATCATTCGCTGCAATCTGAAATTGATGCCTGTATCGGTGCAACACTGACCATTGGTGCTGGTGAAAATTGGGATGATTTTGTTAAGACCACACTTGAACGTGGCTTTGCCGGCCTGGAAACCTTGAGTGGAATTCCTGGCAGTGTGGGAGCAGCGCCTATTCAAAATATTGGTGCCTATGGGCATGAGGTTTCAGAGTTCATCACTCGGGTGCGCACCTATGATCGCCAAAAGAAAGAGATCAAAACATTTACCAACCTTGAGTGCGAATTTGAATATCGTAACTCTCACTTCAAATCTCATCCCGGGCGCTATGTCATTCTGGATGTGCAATTCAATCTGCGCCAAGGTGAAATCAGCACACCGATTACTTACTCCGAACTTGCCACAAAGTTAGGAATTGAAGTGGGCGAGAAAGCACCAATTGCGGCCACTCGCAAAGCGGTCTTAGAGCTGCGCGCTATGAAGGGAATGCTGCTTAATAAAACAGATCGCGATTCCTGGTCTGCCGGTTCATTTTTTACCAACCCAATTGTCTCTGCAGAAGTCGCAGCAAAACTTCCAGCAGATGCACCCAAGTGGCCGACATCTGATGGTCGCGTGAAGACCAGTGCTGCGTGGCTGATTGAAAACTCAGGGATACATAAAGGTGATGCACATGGCGGTGCAAGAGTTTCGACCAAGCATGTTCTAGCGCTGACTAATGCCGGCAATGCAACTGCTAACGATATTGTTGAGCTTGCCCAAGATGCTAAAGAGAAGGTCTATGCGAAGTTCGGTATCACTTTAGAGGCAGAAGTTAATTTAGTAGGAGTTACTCTGTAAGTAACTTCTTGATTCGCCCAATACCTTCAACGATATCTTCATCGCTGGTGGCATAGGAGAATCGCAAGTAACCAGAAGGCCCGAAAGCTTCTCCTGGAACAGCAGCAACTTCAACTTCTTCTAAGATGATTGTGGCTAGCTCGGCAGATGTATGTGCAACCTTGCCACGAATGGTTTTACCTAGTGCGCCCTTTACAGATGGATAGACATAGAAAGCACCCTGTGGTGTTGGGCAATCAAAGCCAGGAATCTCATTGAGAAGGCCAACAATTAATTTACGGCGACGGTTAAAGGCTTCACCCATCTTGTGTACTTCATCAAGGTTTCCAGAAACTGCGGCAATCGCTGCGCGCTGTGAAACATTGGAAACATTTGATGTCAGGTGAGACTGCAGATTTGTTGCTGCCTTGATGGCATCTTTTGGCCCGATCATCCAACCCACACGCCAACCAGTCATGGCATAGGTCTTGGCAACGCCGTTGATGATGATGCAGGTATCAGCAAGTGCTGGAACCAACACTGGAAGTGATGGCGCTTTTGCACCGTCATAGAGCAGGTGCTCGTAGATCTCATCTGAGATGACCCAGACATTATTCTTCACAGCCCATTCACCAATTGCTTTCACTTGCTCAGGTG
>CAIXKQ010000038.1 GCA_903920065.1 uncultured Actinomycetes bacterium | reverse complement strand
CTGGAGATGAAGTTGTTTCAGCTTCTCTTGTCCGCAATGCCGATGAACTCTTGCTTGTTTCTAAGAAGGCGATGTCACTGCGCTTTACCACCGATGACGATTCACTTCGCCCAATGGGACGTTCCACATCTGGCGTTATCGGAATGAAATTCCGCGCGGGTGATGAACTCTTGACGATGGCGCGCGTTGATTCACAGTCAACACAAGGTGCGTTTGTCTTCACCGCAACTGATGGCGGCTATGGCAAAAAAACTCCAATTGAGGAGTATCGATTACAAGGTCGTGGCGGCATTGGAATAAAGGCGGCAAAGATCGATGAAGATTCTCGCGGAACTCTTGTATCCGCACTTGTATTAGAAGATAAAGATGAAATTCTTGCAATCACATCTGCGGGAACTGTCATGCGAACCCCTGCAGCTGAAGTGCGCCAAACAGGTCGTGATTCAATGGGAGTTCGTCTGGTCAACCTCGAAGTTGGTGTGACCCTGTTATCTGTGACCCGCAACAGCGAAGATGAGATTTCGGAGCAAAAGTAGTAGGGTTCACGCCTGTAGTAATGGGGGCCGTTTTGGCTACTTGATGATATTCAAGTAACCTTGCGCTTCTGCGAAACGCACGAAAGTACGTCTAGCGGGCCCATAGCTCAGCCTGGTTAGAGCGCTTCCCTGATAAGGAAGAGGTCGGTGGTTCAAGTCCACCTGGGCCCACCCGTTCTAATACGGGGACCTAGCTCAATTGGTAGAGCACCGCCTTTGCAAGGCGGGGGTTAGGGGTTCGATTCCCCTGGTCTCCACATGTCAAACACTGCAACCCTTCACACCTCACTCGGTGACATTGTCATCGAGCTATTTCCTAATCACGCACCTAAGACTGTTGAAAATTTTGTAGGTCTTGCAACAGGTGCCAAAGAGTGGACGGATCCTCGTACAGGTAAGAAATCAAATGAGAATTTATATGACGGAACTATTTTCCACCGTGTCATCGCGGGTTTCATGTTGCAAGGTGGAGACCCACTAGGTCAAGGCTTTGGCGGACCTGGATACCAGTTCGCTGACGAATTCCATGGCGAGCTTCAATTCGATCGCCCATACATTCTTGCCATGGCTAACTCTGGACCAGGAACAAATGGTTCACAGTTCTTTATTACAGTTGCACCAACAACATGGCTTAACCGCAAGCACACAATTTTCGGTGAAGTAAAAGATGTCGCTTCACAGGCCGTTGTAGACAAGATTGGCGCAACACCAACAGGTGCCCAAGATAAGCCTGTTACACCAGTTGTCATCAATAGCGTCACTATCGCTTAATTCTTTTTAAGCGTATGAAATCGCGTTCAACAGTCATATCGCTAATCACCATTATCTGTGGCTTTTACCTATACGAACTCCTTGATTCCGGAATCATTGGCACTTTTGGCCTCTATGGAATTGAAATGCTTAAATCAACAAACGAGTGGTATCGACTTGTCACTGTGGCGCTCGTGCACGATAACTCAAACACAATCCCAATTCACCTAGCTTTTAACATGCTTGCGCTGCACTCACTCGGAACACCGGTAGAGCGATTTATGGGACGCGCTAAGTTTCTTATTATCTTCTTCATCTCACTTATTGGCGGCTCACTCTTTTCGGCATATAGCCTTGGTTATAACGGTTATTCAATCGGAGCATCAGGAGCAGTCTTTGGTCTATTCGGTGCATTTGTAGTTATTGGCAAGCGAATGGGCGGTGAAATCAAAGGCATCATCGTTGTCATAGCCTTGAACTTTGCACTGGGTTTTACTATTGGCGGCGTAGATTGGCACGCTCACCTTGGCGGTCTTATCGCAGGTGCCGTAGTGACAAAGATATTGCTTACTCTGAAGCCTTCACGCTTCTAAGCAATACTTGAGCAACATCTAGTACTTCGACATCTGATTGACGCGCCACCATTCCATCGCCAACCATGATCCGGCAGAATGGACAGGCAACAGCGACTTCTTGCGCACCAGTATCGATTGCTTCATCAACGCGGTTTAAGTTGATGCGAGTTCCAAGTTTTTCTTCCATCCACATGCGACCACCGCCACCACCACAGCAAAATGATCGTTCCTTATTACGTGGCATCTCTTCCACATCGCAACCACTTGCCTCCAGTAGTTCGCGAGGTGGTGCATAAATTTGGTTGTGTCGACCGAGATAGCAAGGGTCGTGATAGGTCAGCTTCTTCTCTGATTTATGAGGGCTTGGCTTCAGGCGTCCCTCTTTAATCAATGTATTAAGTAGTTGTGTGTGGTGCAGCATCTCGAGCTCAAAACCACTCTGCGCATAATCCCGTCCAATGGTGGTAAAGCAATGTGGGCAGGTGACAACAACCTTCTTCTTACCTTTTGATCTATCTCCAAAAGTTTCGTTAAAAGTTGCGATGTTTTCTTGGGAAAGTATTTGGTAGAGAAATTCGTTACCGGAGCGGCGCGCCGGATCTCCGGTGCAGGTCTCGCGCTTTCCTAGAACGGCAAAGTTAACTCCCGCCATATGTAGTAACTCAGCGACAGCCTTTGTTGTCTTCTTTGCTCGATCTTCGTATGCACCAGCGCAGCCAACCCAGAAGAGATATTCAACTTCTTCTGGAAGTTCACCGCTAACAACGCGTACTGGGAAATCACACTCTGCAATCCAGCTTTCGCGGTCAGCCTTATTAGCACCCCATGGGTTACCGGCTTTTTCAAGATTACGGAAAGTTCCACCAAGCTCAGTTGGAAATTCAGATTCAACAAGAACTTGGAAGCGGCGCATATTAACGATGTGGTCAACGTGTTCGATATCAACGGGGCACTCTTCAACACATGCACCACACGATGTGCAAGACCATAAGACATCAAGTGAGATAGGAGCGTTCTCACCCACAATGTTTTCGGTCTCGACAACCTTTGACATCGCGTGATCGCGCATAGCCATAATCAATAACTTAGGTGAGAGTGGTTTATCGGTATGCCAGGCAGGACATTGCGATTGGCAGCGACCACATTCGGTGCAGCTGGTCATATCCAGCAAGCCCTTCCAGGAGATATCCGCGCGAGTGCCAAGACCGAATACATCATCTTCTGCCGGATCTTCGAAGTTAACCGGCTTACCTTTTGAGAGCATCTCTGGCAGCGCACCGAGTGCTGGTTGATCAACATTGCGTTTGTAGTAAATGTTAAAGAAGGCTAGGAATCTGTGCCAGGCGATGCCCATGGTGAAATCAGATGCAATCACAATGAACCAGGCCATTGAAATAACTATCTTGGCCGTTGCAACGATAACTATTGCACTCTCTAATGCTGCAACCGAGATGGAGTTAAAGGCAAGAACTGCCGGCCAGGAAATCGCATAATGCCAGTTCCATGATTCTTCATTAGCGAGTGCACCTTCTAAACCGCGAAGTGCAATGACACAGAAAACAATGCCAAGAATTGTTGCCTCGATGTAATAGGCCTTGCCCATATTCGATCCGTTAAAACGATTGCGTTTACGTAAACGAGTTACTTGGCGGATGCCAATCAGAGTGACTATGCCAATACCGGTAAGGGCGGCGATGAGTTCAGCAAAGAGTTCATATCCAACAAAATGTCCGATAATAGGTAGTGCAAAATCAGGGTTAATTACTTGTCCGTAAGCGGTGATGAGAGTTCCGAAGAGTGCACCAAAACCAATCATCACAAACCAGTGAGCGATTCCCGTGGCTGTGAAGTTGAGCATCTTGGTATGTCCAAGAACTTCTGTGAGCATGTTCTTAAACCGCGCAGATTTATTGTTGCTACGAGTGGGATCTGGTTGCTGCTTTTTATAAAGTGCAATTAATTGGCTTACTCGCACAGTAAGAAAAATGAGAGCGAAGGCCGTAATAAGATAAGAGAATCCTGCCAGCGCAAACTTCATAAGCGTAAGGGTAATCGTTACTGGCGATTTAGGAAGCGCACATGCTTAGGCGTCAATTCATCTAGCGAATTCACACCCAACAATTTCATATTTCGAACCATCTGAGTGTGCATGATTTCAAGTGCGCGCTCGACGCCATCTTGACCACCAGCCATCAGGCCATATAAATACGCTCTACCCACATAAGTAAATTGAGCACCGAGTGCGATGGCGGCTAGAACATCAGCCCCATGCATAATTCCGGTATCAATATGAATCTCGTAATCTCTCTTAAATTCCTTCTTGATATCACTAAGTAAATGAAGCATTACTGGAGCGCGATCGAGCTGCCTGCCACCATGGTTGGAAAGTAGAACCGCATCGGCTCCAAGCTCTGCCGCCTTTTTTGCATCATCAAGATTTTGAATTCCCTTGACCGTCAACGTTCCATCCCACTGTTCTCTAATCCACTTGAGATCATCCCATGTCATTGTGGGGTCAAACATGTAGTCAAGGAGTTCACCTACGGTGCCCTCCCAATTCTTCATCGATGCAAATTCGATTGAGGGAGTTGTTAGAAAGTTAATCCACCAAGCGGGGCGAGGAATGGCGTTAATCACCGTTCCAGCCGTCAGGCGCGGTGGAACGGTAAGGCCATTTCGGTAGTCACGAATTCTTTGTCCAGCTGCAGGAACATCGACGGTGAGCATTAGGTTTTTAACACCAGCACGTTGTGCACGCTCGACCAACGCCATGCTTCCTTCGCGGTCTTTCCACATATACAACTGGAACCAATTGCGACCGCCAGGAGCTGCGGTGACAACATCTTCAATAGTTGTGGTGCCAAGTGTTGAGAGCGTAAATGGAATTCCAAATTTTTCAGCAGCCCGTGCTCCCGCAATTTCACCTTCGGTCTGCATCATGCGCGTAAATCCGGTTGGAGCAATTCCAAGTGGCATTGAGAATTTTTCGCCGAGTGAGGTGCGAGTTAAATCTGCAGTAGATACATCTTTTAAAATACTTGGAATAAATTCAAGATCGGCAAATGCTTGACGAGCACGTTCTAGACTTACTTCACTCTCTGCCGATCCGTCGGTGTAATCAAATGGACCTTTTGGCGTGCGCTTCTTTGCAATATCGCGCAGATCCCAGATTGTGTATGCCTTTTCTAGGCGACGCTTCTTGCGACGCAAAGTAGGTAGTGAGAACTTAAGAAGTGGGGCTAACTCAGAAGGTTTAGGAAATTGACGCTTAACATTCTTGCCCATGGAAGAATTGTTCTAAAGTTTCTTACTTAGCGCCACTTAGTTGCGAGCGAGAATCCCACGGCGATAAAGCTAAATCCAACGATCATGTTCCAAGCACCGATTCCCGGGATTGGGTAGCGAGTCTGGCTCACATAGAAAACAACAATCCAGAAGAGGCCGATGATGAAGCTGGCGACCATCACGGGTGCAAGCCAGGAAGGGCTCTCAAGCAGTGGTGACTCTTCTTCAATGTGGTGCTGTTCTTCGTGAGCATGCTGCTCGGCAACCTTCTTACGCAACTTCGACTTTGGCATGAGGCCAAGGTTACAGCACAATTAGGACCATGGCTCGAATCCTCGTCATCGATAACTACGACTCGTTCGTCTTTAACCTCGTTCAATATCTCGCACAATTGGGTGCAGAGTGCACTGTGGTTCGAAACGATGAAGTCGCAGCCGATGAAGCCGCGCGCTATGACGGGGTTTTAATCTCCCCAGGACCAGGCACTCCAGATAAGGCCGGGGTCAGCATCGCGATGATCAAATACTGCGCAGCGAATTCAATTCCGTTATTTGGCGTCTGTCTTGGCCATCAAGCAATAGGTGAAGCATTTGGCGCCACTGTTTCTCGTGCACCAGAGCTTTTGCACGGAAAGACTTCAGAAGTTCTTCATAATGCATCGGGAGTACTGACAAATTTACCTTCACCATTTACTGCAACCCGCTATCACTCACTTGCTGTAGAACGAGATACTGTTCCTGATGTATTAGAAATTACCGGATCAACTGAATCTGGTGTGGTCATGTCACTTAAACATAAAACCTTGCCAATCGAAGGCGTGCAGTTCCACCCGGAATCTGTCTTAACTGAACACGGACATCAGATGCTAGCTAATTGGTTGGTGACATGTGGTGATTTAGATGCACCTAAGCGAGCAGTTGGATTATCACCAGTAGTTGGTAGAGCTAATTAAGGTTCTTTATTGATTGTAATTGTTACTGATTTACCAATTGTTTGAGTTGATAGCGCATCAGGGGCTTGTCGAATAACAACACCGAGTGGTTGTGCGGGATCGAAGTCAAAGAATTCTTTAATAAGAAAGCCTGCTTGAATCAATGAAGTTTTAGCTTGAATAGCTTCCACGCCAACCAAGTCCGGAACAGTGATTTCACCACTTGCGATTGTGAGAATTACTCCGCTACCAGCATCGGTAACTGAGCCCACTGCTGGTGTCACTTCAAGTACCGTTCCTTGTGCTTCCTCTGATGGCGCAGCAATGGTTTGCGAAACTAGTAGGCCAACAGCAGTCAGCGCTGCTCGCGCATCAATAAGTGACATGCCAATCAAATCATCGGGAACAATCGCCTCACCGGGACCATCTGAAATCGTAAGTACGATTGAAGATCCAGGCTGAGCACTCATTGTTGCTAGCGGAATTTGGCTTGCAATTCGATCGCGTGGGATAACACCATCATGCGCGCGCTTAATCGTGATTGTGTATTGGCTCAAGAGGGCGCGTGCTTGTGCCTCACTTAAGCCCACAACATTAGGAATTTGCGCCAGATTCTTATTTGAGCTCCCACTATATAAATAACCGCCAATGGCGAGTGCAATCGCAGCAAAGAAGGCACCACCGTAGATAAGTGCGGACTTGCGCGTAAATAGAGGAGTGCTGGCAACCTTTGCTAAAACCTTCTCACCTGCACGTACTCGAGCAATATCATCGAGCATTTCTTGTGCGCTTTGGTAACGATCTGCAGGTTTCTTAGCTAGTGCAACTGCAAGAATAGTTTCAATTCCTTCTGGAAGATCTGGTTGTATGGTGCGAATAAGTGGAGCGGTGCTCGAAGCATGTTGGTAGGCAATCGATACTGGAGTTTCTCCAGTAAATGGTGGCTGCCCCGAAAGTAGTTCAAAGAGTAAGCATCCAGCTGAGTAAATATCACTTCGTAAATCTGCTGGCTCACCCACAGCTTGTTCAGGTGAAAGATATTGCGCAGTTCCTACAACGTTCCAGGTGCTGGTAAGAGTGGCACCGAGATCATCCATAGCGCGCGCGATTCCAAAGTCCATTACTTTTACATCGCCCTTGTCGGTGATCATTACATTTGCTGGCTTGATATCGCGGTGAACAATCTGCCGTGCATGTGAATACTCAAGGCCGGCAAGAACGCCTTCCGCAATTTCTAGTGCGCGCTGCAGCGGAAGTCTCTCCCCGTCATGAATCAGATCGCGCAAGGTGTGCCCAGAAACGAGTTCCATCACGATATACGGTGCAGGTTCTTCACCAGAGTCATAGACAGCAACAATTGCTGGGTGATTAAGGCCAGCAGCGGCTTTAGCTTCTTTTCTAAATCGAGCCACAAAGAGCGGATCTTTTGCTAAATCACTACGCAAGATTTTAATAGCAACTTCTCGTGACAAGCGTTGATCTTGCGCAATATAGACATCGGCCATGCCACCCGTGCCAATCATTTCCCCAAGCAGATAGCGCGCACCCAATAATGAATTCATCATTGTGCCGCACCTAAGGTGAGAATCGAACTATCTTCATCTACCTCAACCAGGTCGGCGATGATTACCGTGACATTATCGGGAGCGCCATTGATATAGGTGGCATCAACTAAAGCATCAACGGCTTCTTTGCGATCCTTACCTTTAATCAATGACTTAATCTCTTTCTCAGTTAAGACAGAGCTCAATCCGTCACTACATACTAGATAGCGATCTTTAACTTTTCCTTCGAGTATCAGTAGAGGCGCGTGTGTGATGCCATCGCCCATGAGGACTTGAGTGAGCACAGAGCGCTGAGGGTGTGTTGCAATATCTGCCTCCGAAATCGCACCTTGGCTAAGCAGCTCTTGAATCACTGTGTGATCGAGGGAAAGTTGCTCAAATGAGTTTGCCCGCAACCGATATGCCCGGGAGTCTCCAATATGGAGTAAGGCAATCTTTTCGTGTGAGAGAAAGAGAGATGTCAAAGTAGTTCCCATGCCTGAAAGCTCTGGGTTTTCATCCGACGCGCTCTTTAGCTCAGTATCAATAGTGTGAAGTGATTGGCCAAAGAGATCATCGGCAGAGTCAGAATCAATTTCTGGATGAGTGATAACCGAGGTGAGTTCAGCAAGTGAATTGATTGCAATCTTTGATGCAACTTCTCCTGCTGCATGTCCGCCCATTCCGTCGGCGACAGCAATAACTTGTGGTGAAGTTAGAGCGCTATCTTCATTGCCCTTGCGGACAAGGCCCACCGCAGAACGCGCGGCAGTTGCGAAGTAGAGCTGGCCCATGGGGGTAAGACTAATCTCTTTGCTACTCTCGGTCTCATGCTCATCTACGCGCATCGCGGTGCGAGTGCCGATTTTCCAGAACTGACCATGGCCGCCTATGAAGGCGCAGTTGAACAAGGCGCCGACGGCTTCGAGTGCGATCTGCGCATCACCAAAGATGAAGTACCTATTTTGTGGCATAACGCATCGATGCTTGAACGCGCCGGCAACCGAGGCCTCATTGCTGAGATGACATATAAAGAAGTATCTCGGGCATATCCGCAGGTGCTCACACTTGATACTTTCTTAGATTATGCAATCGCCAATAAGAAAGGCGTGCTTTTAGAAACTAAGCATCCCGTCTTTTCCGGTAACCGTGTTGAAGAGTTAGTAGTTGATGCGTTGCATCAAAAAAAGGCACTCTCCAAAATAGCCGTCTCTGTCATGTCATTTAGTTGGCTGGCGGTGGAGAAAATGCGCAGATTAGATTCAACGGTTAATACAACATTTCTCATGCATAAAAATACGCCATGGTTTCAAGCACGGTTTTCATCCAGTTCTGCAATTGGACCAGGAATGAACGAGTTACGTGCCGAGCCAGTGATTGCGAAAAAGATCCAGTCGCTAGGGCGCTCGCTCAATGTGTGGACCGTTGATAAGGATGAGGACATTCGGTTGTGCCACAAGTTAGGCGTAGACATTCTCATCACCAATAAGCCGGCACATGCACGTGAGGTACTCGGGTATCCTTAACCAGTGAGCACCCAAGACAGCCATACTTTTGCCTATTTGGGGCCGGTCGGAACTTTTACGGAAGCAGCACTAAAGACAATTACCTGCGATTCAGATGTCACCATTCCTTTTGCCAATGTCACCGCCGCACTCGATGCAGTGCGTTCTGGGAAAGCTGACTATGCACTGGTTCCGATTGAGAATTCGGTAGAAGGCGTTGTCGCGCGCACCCTTGATGAACTTGCAACTGGAGAACCACTAACAATTGCTAGAGAAGTAACACTTGCTGTGACCTTTGCTTTGATGGTTAAGCCAGGTATGAAAGAAATCAAGCGGATTGGCACACATCCACATGCCGAATCACAATGCCGGGCTTATATTGCAAAGAACTATCCGCATGCAGAAATTGTTCCTACACAATCAACATCTGCCGCCGCTGAAGCAGTGAGCAAAGGTGAACTTGATGCCGCCATTGCATCAAGTGCGGCTGCCGAGCATTTCAACCTAGAAGTTATCGCTGAAAATATTGGGGATAACGGTGGCGCTGTCACCCGATTTATCGCTGCCCAAAAGCCCGGATGGATGCCGGAGCCGACCGGACACGATCGCACCTCAATTGCCGTCTTTATCGATATCGACCATGCGGGAGCGCTCCTTGAAATCCTGCAAGTCTTTGCCCAACATGATGTAAACCTGACATTCATCCAGTCACGTCCAACGGGTCGCGAACTTGGTCACTACCATTTCATCATTGATGTCGAAGGCCATATTAAAGATGCGCCGGTAGGTAAATCTGTGGAAGAGCTCCGCGAAATCTGCGACGACATCAGATTCTTAGGATCTTATCCACGAGAGGTGCGCGCATGATTGATATCAAATTCTTACGCGAGCACCCTGATGTTGTCCGCGCATCACAAAAAGGGCGCGGTGAAAACGTTGAACTCGTTGATCAAATCCTTGCAATTGATGAGAAGAAACGCGCTGCGGTAACAGAGTTTGAAACGCTACGTCAAGAACAGAACACCCTTTCCAAGAGCGTTGGCGCAGCTAAAGGTGATGAGAAAGCAGCGCTGCTTGAGAACGCGAAGGCGTTGGCGGATAAAGTAAAGGCGGCTGATACCAAGCGCGCGCAGGTAGAAGAGCAGACTAAAGCTTTAATTTTGCAACTTTCCAACCTGTTAGACACTCAAGCACCAATTGGTGGCGAAGAGGACTTCCTCATCATTGAACATGTCGGAACCCCCCGTGATTTTGGCAAAGATGGTTTTGAACCGAAGGATCACGTAGAACTAGGTAAGTTGCTTGGTGCCATTGATACCGAGCGTGGCGCAAAAGTTGCGGGCTCACGTTCTTACTACCTCACTGGTGTTGGTGCACTATTGGAATTTGCACTCGTTAATTACGCAATCCAGAGCGCGGTGAAGAATGGTTTCACACCTGTTATTCCACCAGTGCTGGTAAACCCTGCGGCAATGGAGGGAACAGGATTTCTTGGCCAAGCAGCAGAGAATGTCTATCGCATTGAAAAGGATGATGTCTATTTAGTAGGAACATCTGAAGTCCCACTTGCAGCGATGCATATGGATGAAACTCTGCCGGTTGATAAATTGCCACTTCGCTATGCCGGATATTCATCATGTTTCCGCCGCGAAGCGGGAACATATGGGAAAGATACCCGCGGAATTATCCGGGTGCATCAATTCGATAAAGTTGAAATGTTTACCTTCTGCAAACCTGAAGATGCACAAGCCGAGCATCAGCGGTTGTTGCAATGGGAGAAGGATTTCTTGACTGCGATGGAGATACCGTTTCGGGTCATTGATGTTGCATCAGGTGATCTCGGCTCATCTGCTACACGCAAATTTGATATCGAAGCATGGATTCCCACCCAAGGCGCCTATCGTGAAGTAACAAGTACATCGAACTGCACAGAGTTCCAGGGGCGACGACTAAATATTCGTTACAAAGACTCTGAAGGAGTCAAAGCAATTGCCACTCTAAATGGCACCCTCGTTGCTATTCCTCGCATGATTGTTGCGATTTTAGAGAATCATCAAAATGCAGATGGCACGGTCAATGTTCCAGCAGCGCTGCAACCATTTCTTGGTATGAAGAAATTTGAGGTTGTGTGAGTCTTCCTCAAGTATCGCAGCGTCGTCCAAAGCTCATTGCATCAGATCTCGACGGCACCATTGTCGCTCACTATGGCGATGTCACTCAACGCACCATCGATGCTTTTCGCAAAGCGCATTCAATGGGAATCGAAATCTTCTTTGTTACAGGTCGCCCACCACGCTGGATGCCAGAGATTAAAGAGGCATTTGGAATTGGTAAAGCAATATGTGGAAATGGCGCAATGTTATATGACCTGCAGAACGATAAAGTCCTAGAACAGTGGCTGATGGATGCCGAAGATATCTTGGAGTCCGTCAAGCGGTTGCGTGCAGCGATACCTCAGATTTCATTTGCAGTGGAATCACATAATTACTTTCACCGAGAAAAGATCTATATCCCGCGCTGGGATGTTGGTTTAGATAACATCGGAGTAGATCGCATTGAAGAAGTGATTACTTCTCCATCGCTTAAATTGCTCGCTCGCTGCTCGCAACAGGAGCTGACATCAGATGAGATGTTAGCTATTGCATCAGTTGAATTAGAAGGCCTAGCAACTGTTACGCATTCAAATCCACATGACTCACTTCTTGAAATTTCAGCTATCGGAGTTTCAAAAGGAATGACACTGGCAAAGATGGCTGGACGACTTGGCATTGATGCAGCGGATTGTGTTTCATTTGGAGATAACCCAAATGACTTTTCGATGCTTGAATGGTGTGGTCGATCATTTGCGATGTCTGACGGACATCCCGATGGCGTGAAGTATGCAAAGGCAGTTGCTGGTCCATGTGAAGAAGATGGTGTTGCAATCATCATCGAGCAGCTGCTCGAACTTCCTGCCTAATTACTCACTAATTTTTCGCTGAATTATTCAAGATGGCCACTTTCGGGTAATCTCTCCCACGGAGGACTCGCATAGCGGCCGAGTGCACCGGTCTTGAAAACCGGCAGGTGAAAGCCTCGTGGGTTCAAATCCCACGTCCTCCGCGCTTAACGCCAAACCCGCCTCATAATCAGGGGCGGGTTTTGCATTTCGCGCCCCAGCTGTGGCTGACTTCATAAGCCATATGCGGCATACCGCCTAGCGACTTTGCGCCAGTAAGCGCACACTTCTCTCATTAGAAAATCCCATCACTCGGGAAAACTAGGGGAGCAGACATGTCCGGAGTTTTTTCTCCAACGCGCGCAAAGATTAAAGAGCGCACGCTACGCACAGATAAGTGGTGGTTAGAACCCGCAATAACATTCGGAGTTCTTATCTCATTCATTATCTATGCG
>CAIXKQ010000037.1 GCA_903920065.1 uncultured Actinomycetes bacterium | reverse complement strand
GCATCGTCAATCAAATTGCTAATCCAGTGCGCTGGGATTTGTGTATGCAATCACTCGTAGCCCAAGGTGTTACTGGCGTGATTGAGCTTGCTCCGGCCGGCACGCTGGTAGGCCTCATCAAGCGCGCAACTCCGAGTATTGCGCAGTTCGCTCTGAAATCTGCGGCAGACTTAGAATCAGCACATGAATTCTTTGCTCAACACGGAGGCAAGTAATGTCTAAGGTGATTGCTTCAAAGTCAGGCAGTGAGAGCAGAATACTTTCGGTTGGCTCCTATCGACCAAAGCGATTGGTGCCCAACTCTGAAATTGTTGATCGCATCGAATCAAGTGATGAATGGATTCAGCAGCGCACAGGTATTGAATCCCGCCGCTTTGCAGATGATTCAGAATCTGTGCTTGATATGGCAACCTGGGCTGTGGAAGATGCACTGGCTAAAGCAAAATTAAGCATTAGCGATATTGATACTCTCATCGTCGCCACCGTCACTTTTCCTTTTCAAATGCCCTCTGCCGCAACTGCCATCTTGCAACGACTAGGCCATCCCACAGCAGCTGCCTTCGATATCAACGCCGCGTGTGCCGGTTTTTCATACGGCATCTCCATGGCACACGATTTTATTAAGGCCGGAACTTCCAAGACTGTGCTGGTTGTGGGTGCAGAGAAGATTTCAGATTTCACAGATCCCGATGATCGCGCAACGGCATTTATCTTTGCCGATGGCGCAGGAGCTGTTGTCATTGGTCAATCACGCGAAGCTGGCATTGGCCCAGTTGAGTGGGGTTCTGATGCTGATAACCGTGATGCAATCCAGATGAATCCTTCCTGGATTGATGTGCGCGATGTCGAAACACAATTAACAAAGGCTGGAAGTAAGTGGCCGAATATTTCCCAAGAAGGTCAGAAAGTTTATCGATGGGCAGTTTTTTCGATGAGCAAAGCGGCGGTGAAAGCTTTGGAGGCTGCTGGACTTACCGTGAATGACATTGCTGCATTTATTCCGCATCAAGCAAATATGCGCATCATTGAAACGATGGCGAAAGAGATGGGCATGCCCGATTCAGTTGTCATTGCAGATGATGTTCGCGTCAATGGAAATACATCGGCGGCCTCTATTCCACTTGCGATGGACATTCTCCTTGATCAACACCCAGAGCTACATGGAAAACTGGCGTTGCTCATTGGCTATGGCGCAGGTCTCGTTTATGCGGGCCAAGTCGTTGAATTACCCCCAAAACCATAATTTTTTCCCAAATATTTACCGATTTACTGGGAAGTAGAGCCCTTTTTCATAGACAATTGCTCACCTGTCCCCGATACGTAGGTTCACTTAAGTAAAGGAAAAATAATGGCGCTTTCACAAGCAGATGTACTTGCAGGAATTAAAGAGATCGTTGAAGAAGTAGCGGGTATCCCAGCTGCATCAATCGAACTTAACAAGAGCTTCACAGATGACCTAGAAGTTGACTCACTGAGCATGGTTGAAGTTGTCGTTGCCTGCGAAGAGCGCTTTGGTGTGAAGATTCCTGATGAGAAGGTAACTGAGCTTGCAACAGTGGGCGACGCAGTTAACTTCATCGTTAACGCTGCAGCGTAAGTAGCTTAGGTAAAGAATTTATAGCTCTATGTCACAACGTCGCGTAGTCGTCACCGGCCTTGGAGTAACAACTCCAATCGGTGGCGATGTTGCCACAACCTGGAAGGCGCTTTTGGCCGGCCAGAGTGGGGTGCGACTTCTCACCGAAGATTGGCGAGAACTCCTACCCGTGCACTTTGCTGCGCGCGTTGCGACCGAACCGGCAGATCAGATGGAGCGCGTTGAAATGCGTCGCCTTGATCGCTCCGAACAATTTGCTCTGATCGCATCCCGGGAAGCCTGGAAAGATGCTGGCTCACCGGATGACATCGATAAGGAACGCCTCGGTGTTGTGATTGCCTCTGGCATTGGCGGCGTCATCACTCTTCTTGATCAATTTGATATCTTAAAAGAAAAAGGTGCGCGCGGTGTTAGCCCGCACACTGTTCCGATGTTGATGCCCAATGGGCCGGCGGCAAACGTTGGTCTTGAACTTCAAGCCAAGGCTGGCGTGCACACGCCAGTAAGTGCATGCGCATCGGGTGCGGAAGCAATCGGTTACGCCTTCGAAATGATTAAGAGTAATCGCGCTGACATTATTGTTGCTGGCGGCGTTGAAGCTGCTATTCATCAACTGCCGATGGCTGCCTTTGGCCAGATGAAAGCGCTCTCCACACGTAATGACAATCCAGCTGCGGCATCTCGCCCCTATGACATTGATCGAGATGGCTTTGT
>CAIXKQ010000036.1 GCA_903920065.1 uncultured Actinomycetes bacterium | reverse complement strand
GGGGTGGTAAAGACCCGGTTGAGTATGCATTTAGTGACAGAGAGCGCGATGGCATGATCAAGATTGGTCTAGATGCCGGAAAGCGTCTTCCGAAAGAAGATGGAATTCAGCGCTTTAAAGGTTTAGGTGAAATGCCGGCAAAAGAGTTGTGGGATACCACTATGGACCCAGAGCATCGCGTCTTGATTCAGGTAACACTAGATGATGCTGCAGCTGCCGATGATTTGTTCTCAGTTCTGATGGGTGAAGATGTAGAACAACGCCGGGCATTTATTCAGCGTAATGCTAAAGACGTTAGATTCTTGGATATCTAATGACAACAGAAGACATGACACCGGATGAGGTAACTTTCGATCGCATCGAAAAAGTTGATCTTCAAGTTGAAATGGCGCGCAGCTATCTCGACTATGCCATGTCTGTCATTGTCGGGCGCGCACTTCCTGATGTGCGAGATGGGCTAAAGCCAGTTCACCGCCGCGTTCTCTATGCGATGTTCGATGCTGGCTATCGCCCCGATAAGGGCTATTACAAATCTTCTCGCATCGTCGGTGATGTCATGGGTAATTACCATCCTCATGGTGACACCGCTATCTATGACACCGTTGTTCGTTTAGCTCAGTCGTGGTCACTTCGCTATCCATTAGTAGATGGCAATGGAAACTTCGGTTCACCTGGTAACGATCCAGCGGCTGCGATGCGTTATACCGAAGCCCGCTTGGCACCTCTTGCTATGGAGATGATGCGCGATATCGATGAAGATACCGTCAACTTCTCACCTAACTACGACGGACGATCTCAAGAGCCCGATGTATTACCTGCACGTTTTCCTAACCTATTAGTCAATGGCTCTGCCGGTATTGCAGTGGGTATGGCGACAAATATTCCGCCGCATAATCTTCGTGAAATCGGGGAAGCAGTTATCTACGCACTCGAGCATCCAGATATGCCGGCCCCAGATTTACTTAACCATTTGCTGACGGTTGTGAAAGGACCAGATTTCCCAACTAAGGCGCTGATTGTTGGCCGTGGCGGCATTGAAGATGCTTATCGCACTGGTCGTGGCTCGGTCACTATGCGGGCAGTAGTAAATGTAGAAGAGATTAATAAACGCACTTGTTTAGTTGTCACTGAACTTCCGTATCAAGTGAACCCCGATAACTTGGCACTTAAGATTGCTGAACTTGTTAAAGATGGAAAGATCAAGGGAATCGCAGATGTGCGCGATGAAGGAAACGAACGTTTAGGCCAACGCCTTGTTATTGTCTTGCAAAGCTCTGCAATTCCAAAGGTGATTCTGAATAATTTATATAAGCAGACTCAACTACAAGATACCTTCGGCGCCAATATGTTGGCACTTGTCGATGGTGTTCCACGCACCTTGCGCTTAGATGAATTCATCAAGTATTACATCGAGCATCAAGTTGAAGTCATTGTTCGCCGTACTAAGTTCCGCTTGGTTGAAAAAGAGAAGCGCGCACACATCCTTAAGGGATATCTCAAGGCACTTGATGCCCTCGATGCCGTGATTGCACTCATTCGTGCCTCAAAGACTCCCGAAGAAGCGCGCACAGGTTTGATGAAGCTACTTGATGTCGATGAGATCCAAGCAAATGCAATTCTTGATATGCAGTTGCGCCGAATTGCAGCACTTGAGCGTCAGAAGATTAATGATGAATACGAAGGCCTGATGGCTGACATCATCGAACTCAACGCAATCTTGGCCTCGGAAAGTAAGCAGCGCGAAATCATTAAGAGCGAGCTCACTGAAGTGATTACTAAATACGGCGATGAGCGCCGTACTCAAATTGTGGCAAGTGAAGGTGATTTCTCGGCTGAAGATCTCATTCCTGATAACAATGTTGTAGTAACCATTACCCGCGGTGGGTATTCCAAGCGCACTACCGCTGATCTCTATAAGTCTCAGCGCAGAGGTGGTCGCGGCGTTAAAGGTGCGGCGCTGAAGCAAGATGATGTGGTTGATCATTTCTTTGTCGCCTCTACCCACGATTGGCTCTTGTTCTTCACCAACCAGGGACGTGTATACCGGGCGAAGGTGCATGAGCTTCCTGATGCTGGCCGCGATGCACGCGGACAACATGTGGCAAACCTGATGGCATTTAAACCAGAGGAACAAATTGCACAAGTGCTTTCATTTAAAGATTACAACGCAGCTCCTTACCTAGTCCTTGCCACAAAAGGTGGGCTAGTTAAGAAGACCCCGCTGACTGAATACGATTCACCGCGCACAGGTGGCCTCATTGCAATCTCATTAAAGCCCGGAGATGAAGTTGTTTCAGCTTCTCTTGTCCGTAATGCCGATGAACTCTTACTTGTCTCTAAGAAGGCGATGTCACT
>CAIXKQ010000035.1 GCA_903920065.1 uncultured Actinomycetes bacterium | reverse complement strand
TGCAGGAATGATCGGTCTTGATGGCGAGAAGATGAGTAAATCAAAAGGAAATTTACTCTTCGTTTCTAAGCTCATTGCAGAAGGTGTACAACCGATGGCTATTAGATGGGCACTTATGGGTCATCGATTTTCCGAGGACCTAATGTGGAATAAGGAGATTCTGGTTAAAGCATCGACTGAAATTGATGAACTTCGACTTCAATTGAGTCGAGTAGATGTTGCTCCCACCGATGAGGTTATTTCAGCGATAATTTCGGCACTTAGCGATAATCTCGATACCGTAAAAGTTCAAGGGATTATTCGCAGTTGGATGGGAGACACGAGTGAAGGTAAGAGCGGTGGGCACGCGGGTGAGCTCTCACGTGCACTAGATACCTTGCTCGGACTTGCGCTTTAACTTCCGTTTTGACGACGCAAGAATCTCTCTAATTCGCGCGCGATTGACTCACCGGTGACATCAGGCAGTTCAGAAGCATCTTTACTCTCTTCCAAGGCTTTCACATACTCTGCAACATCAGAATCTTCTTTAGCCATCTCAGTTACCTCAACCTCCCAGGCAGTTGACTCCTCTGGAAGTGCGCCTTGCGGGATTGAGATTCGCAAGAAATCTTCTAGAGCGTTCACAAGTGCAAGTGACGCCTTTGGCGATGGCGAATTGGATGCGTAGTGAGGAACTGCAGCCCACAAGGAGACTGCGTCTATGTCGCGCCGCACGCAAGCCACCTGAAGCACTCCGAGTATTCCGGTTGGGCCTTCATATTTACTAATTTCAACACCTAGGCGCTGTGCGATATCTGGATGTGCACCACTTCCACTGACAGTGATTGGACGCGTGTGCGGGGCATCAGCGAGCATCGAGCCAAGTGTGATGACTAAATCAACTTCAAGATCTTCTGCCAAATCGAGTAAATCAGAGGTAAAGGTCTTCCATTTCATAGATGGTTCAACACCGCGCACAACAATAAAGTCATGATCGAGTGTCGGAGTGCGAAGTGCGTAAATCTGAGTGCCTGGCCAAGTCAGATTACGAACACTTGATTCATCGACATAGATCATTGGCCGATTTACTTGAAAGTCATAGAACTCTTCTGGGTCAACATCTGCGATTAACTCAGGAACCACATCAAATGATGGATCAGTCCATGAACCTAATAGGTGTGAAAGAGCCCCGGTTGCAGCTTCGGCAGCATCATTCCAACCAGAAAAGGCGATAACCATCACTGGTGAACGCAAAGAAGGAATCTGATGAATCTCCACAGCGACACCTTAAGGTAATCTCTGTCATGTGACGAGCAAGAAAAACCCCCAAAAAATAGTCGATGGCCTCCTGCGGAGCGCTCTCGCTCACGGGACCGTCATAGCCGACGGTGCTATGGGAACAATGCTCCAGGCTGCAGATCCGTCGCTCGAAGATTTCCAGGGGCACGAAGGTTGTAATGAAATTTTGAACGTTACTCGCGCAGATCTGGTTCGCTCCGTGCACGATGCCTATCTTGCAGTGGGCGTTGATGCCATTGAGACCAATACCTTCGGCGCAAACTGGGCGAACTTGGCCGAGTATGGAATTGAAGACCGTATCTACGAACTGGCATTCGCCGGCGGAGTCATTGCCAGACAAGCCGCTGATGCTTACTCAACTCCTGATAAACCTCGATTCGTTCTGAGTTCACTCGGCCCCGGTACCAAACTACCTAGCCTTGGTCATACGACTTATGAAAAGTTAAAGCAGGCCTACTACACCGCCTCAAAAGGATTAGTTGATTCAGGTTCTGATGCGCTGCTGATCGAAACCACGCAAGATTTGCTGCAGGCCAAAGCTGCTGTCAATGGAGCAAGACAAGCGATAACTGAAGCTGCGCGAGATGTCATGCTGATTGCCCAAGTAACTGTTGAGACAACGGGCACCATGCTCTTGGGTTCTGAAATCGGGGCGGCGTTAAACGCACTTGAGCCACTGGATATTGATCTCATCGGACTAAATTGTGCAACTGGACCGACCGAGATGTCAGAGCACTTGCGCTATCTCTCGAAGAATTCGCGGGTTGCTATCTCAGTGATGCCCAACGCTGGTCTACCAATTCTGGGTAAGAAAGGTGCTGAGTACCCATTAGGGCCGGAAGAATTAGCAGTTGCACTTGAAACTTTCGTTAATGACTATGGAATTACCTTGATTGGTGGCTGCTGCGGAACGACTCCGGCCCACATGCAGGCTGTCGTTAAAAAATTAGCCGCTAAGAAAGTTCAAGCACGAACTATCACTATTGAACCAGGTGCGTCTTCAATCTATCAATACGTTCCTTTTAGACAAGAGAAAACATATCTAGCAATAGGTGAGCGCACCAATGCCAATGGTTCCAGAGCTTTTAGAGATGCCTTGGTCGCCGAAGATTGGGCAACCTGTGTTGAAATAGCACGAGATCAGATTCGAGATGGCGCCCATATGCTTGATCTCTCTGTTGACTATGTTGGTCGCGATGGCGCTCGAGATATGAAAGAGCTTGCCTCTCGCTTTGCAACATCTTCGACTCTTCCCATCGTTCTTGATTCAACTGAGCCCGCAGTACTCAAAGCTGGTCTTGAATCTCTCGGCGGACGCAGCGTTATTAACTCAGTTAACTATGAAGATGGCGATGGTCCTACCTCACGCTTTGCAAAAATAATGCCACTTGTGAAAGAACATGGTGCCTCGGTGGTTGCTCTGACTATCGATGAGGAAGGTCAGGCACGCACCGCCGAGTGGAAGATGCGCGTTTCGCGTCGCTTGATTGCTGACTTAACCGAAAACTGGTCAATGAATGTGGGCGACATTCTTATCGACACACTCACCTTTCCTATCGCAACAGGTCAAGAAGAGACCAGACGCGATGGTCTTGAAACAATTAGCGCTATTCGCACCTTAAAGAGTGAATATCCGGATGTGCAGACAACTTTAGGTGTGAGCAATGTTTCTTTTGGTCTTAATCCTGCTGCGCGCGTTGTTCTGAACTCAGTCTTTCTCTCTGAATGCGTAGAAGCAGGGCTTGATTCAGCCATTGTACATCCTTCCAAGATCATGCCAATGGCCAGAATCGAACCACGCCAAAAGGAGGTCGCACTCGACCTCATTTATGATCGCAGAGTATTTGAGGGTGAGAATTGCACCTATGACCCACTGCAAGAGTTCTTGCAACTTTTCGAAGGTGTGGAGTTAGCCGCCTCTCGAAACATCAGAGCCTCAGAACTAGCCGCACTCCCGCTTCGCCAACGTTTAGAGCGTCGCATCATTGATGGCGAGAAAGTTGGGCTCACTGACGATCTAGATGCTGCCATGGGTGAAGGAATTGCTCCACTTGCGATCATTAATGATCATCTTCTAGAAGGCATGAAGGTAGTCGGGGAACTCTTCGGTAAGGGTGAGATGCAACTTCCTTTTGTGCTGCAAAGTGCGGAAGTGATGAAGTCCGCCGTTGCATACCTAGAACCTCATATGGAAAAGACTGGCGATGGTGGACGTGGGCGCATGCTGCTTGCCACTGTTAAGGGCGATGTGCACGACATTGGAAAGAACCTCGTAGACATTATTCTTTCTAATAACGGTTACCAGGTTGTGAACATTGGAATTAAACAGACAGCGAATCAAATAATCGATGCCGCAATCGAACATAATGTCGATGCAGTAGGCATGTCTGGGCTTTTGGTGAAATCCACCGTCATTATGCGTGAGAATTTGGAAGAGATTACTAGTCGTGGACTCGATCAAAAGTGGCCGATAGTGCTCGGGGGAGCGGCTCTCACGCGTGCCTATGTCGAGCAAGATCTAGCCGCGATTTTCCCTGGAGAAGTCAGATATGCACGCGATGCTTTCGAAGGCTTGCGTCTGATGGATGCGATCATGGCTGTAAAGCGGGGCGATGAAGGTGCGGCGCTGCCGGCACTTCGTGAGCGAAAAGTAAAGGCTGTTGCTAAGTCGAGTGAACCTAAAGTTATTGACACTCGTCGAAGTGATGTCGCCGAAGATATAGATATCCCACAAGCACCGTTCTTTGGCTCACGAATTGTTAAAGGTATCGCACTCGCTGACTATGTTGGCATGCTCGATGAACGAGCACTCTTTGTTGGGCAGTGGGGGCTTAAGGGTGCACGCGGCGAATTTGATGTGATGGCTGAATCCGAAGGTCGTCCTCGATTGCGCCAATTGCTCAATGAAGTGCAAGCCAATGGTTGGCTGGAAGCTGCAGTTGTGTATGGATATTTCCCATGCGTCTCTGAAGGTAATGACCTGATTATTTTGCACCATGAAGGTCCTTTGGCTGGTCAAGAGAGAACGAGATTCTCATTTCCGCGTCAATCTCGCGATCGCAGACTTTGCCTGGCAGATTTCTTTGCTAGTAAAGACTCAGGCAAAACTGATGTTGTTGCTTTCCACGTTGTGACTATGGGAAATACAGTGAGTAAGGCTGCCAATGAATTATTTGCAGCTGATAAGTATCGGGAATACCTCGAATTACACGGTCTCTCAGTTCAACTCACTGAAGCACTTGCTGAACATTGGCACGCTCGTATTCGAGAAGAGATGTCGGTGCGAAATCTTGATTCTCCAGATTTACAGGGCATTTTGGACCAGGGTTACCGAGGATCTCGATACTCATTTGGTTATCCAGCTTGCCCAGATATTGAACAACAGACTCAACTCTGTGAATTACTTGAACCTGGTCGTATTGGAGTGGAACTTTCAGAGGAATTCCAGCTCCATCCTGAGCAAAGTACTTCGGCCATTATTGTTCATCACCCCGAGGCGAAGTACTTCAACGCTAATTAAGCGAGCTTGCCTACTTCACGTGTGCCGGACAGATCGCTTTGAAGAAACACCAGTCGCATAGTCTCGACTTCCGTGTGGGAAAGTGCCCAGTTTCAATAGCGGTGAGAATCTCTGCGCCAATACTGTTCAATTTCTTCTCAGTAGATGCCAGCTGGGCCTCGGTCGGCTGACTTTCAATGGTTTTCACATCACCTAAGTAAATCAATTTAAGCATGCGGGGAAGAACTCCCATGTTTTGCCAGTAAAGAAGTGCGTACACACGTAGCTGAAAAAGCGCCTTCTCTTCCCATCCTGGTTTAGGTGATTTTCCAGTTTTATAGTCAACTATTCGGACTTCACCTGTTGGTGCGATATCAAGTCGATCAACATAACCGTGGAGGTAAATCTCATCGGAAATATTTCGTTCCAGATGTAGTTCTCTATAGGTCGACTCAAATGTGGTTGGGTTCTCGAGCGAGAAGTAATTAGTGAGTAGCGCCCCTGCTCGATCCATCCACTCTTTCTCATCAAGGACTAGCGCACGCAAGTCAGGTGTTTTCTCCAATTGCGCACTCCACGAAACGGGCAGTAGATCAATTGCACTCTCATAAGTTCGATCCGAGGCCGGCAGCTCAAAAATATCTTCCAGGACCGAATGGATTAACTTCCCGCGTTCTGCATCGATGCTAGGTGGCTCTGGCAACAGGTCGATGGCTCGGTATTTATAGAGTTGCGGGCAGTTGGTGAAATCATTCATTCTGCTGGGGGAAAGACGTAACTGCTCCATGGGCGCCGACGATACCGCCCGCACCTGCGCGGGGGCTCAATCCTCGCCTAAGATGCCTCTGTGTCTGAACATGGGTTCTTCAAAGCCGGAGATCGTATTCAACTTACCGATCCCAAGGGAAAGCTATATAGCTTCACGATTACTCCTGGTAAAGAGTGGCACACCCATAAGGGGTGGATTACTCACGATGATCTCATCGGATTACCCGAAGGTTCAGTTGTCAGCACAACAGCAGGCCTTAAATTCACAGCTTTTATTCCGCTACTCGCAGATTATGTGCTATCTATGCCGCGCGGGGCCACGATTGTCTATCCCAAAGATGCGGCAATGATTGTGGGTGTTGCAGATATTTACCCTGGAGCGCATGTCCTTGAAGCAGGCGTCGGTAGTGGGGCGCTCACGCTCTCACTTCTACGCGCAGTCGGTGAAAATGGCTCTGTTCATTCGGTAGAGCGACGTCAGGATTTTGCCGATAACGCAAAAGCAAATATTGAAAATTACTTTGGAGCATCACCTAAGAATTGGAAGCTAGATGTCGGTTCGGTCCAGGAGCAAAGCTTTAGTGAGAAATATGATCGCGTGATATTGGACATGCTCGCACCATGGGAATGCGTTGCAATGGCAGCCGAAGTGTTGCGCCCAGGGGGAGTATTTCTTGCCTACGTAGCAACTACCACCCAGCTTTCAGCAACGGCAGAGGCGATAAAAGCTGATGGACATTTCACTGAACCAGAGAGTTCGGAAACAATTGTCCGAGGTTGGCATCATGAAGGCCTTGCCGTTCGCCCGCAACAAAGAATGATCGGTCACACCGGTTTTCTAATTCAGAGCCGACGAATGGCCCCAGGTGTTGAAGTTCTGGCTCGCCGAAGACGCCCAGCAAAAGGTGCCTACGGTGTCGCGGAAGAGTGAACGGTTAGTAAATCTAACTATTGCACTTCTTGCCACGGGACGATGGCTGACCAAATCTGAGATTTATGAAAATATTGAAGGTTATTCGGGTGAACCTGATGCAAAAGAACGTATGTTTGAACGCGATAAGGAAGAGCTTCGAAATCTCGGCATTGATATTGAGGTGGGAACTTTTGACCCACTGTTCGAAGATGAGGTTGGCTATCGAATCCGCCCCGAAAATTACCGAATTCAGATTTCCGAGCTGACCCCACGGCAGCTGGCACTTATCTCATCGGCAACTCAGAGTTGGCGTGGTGCAATTCTTGATTCAAAGGCAAGTGCCGGACTCGCAAAGCTCAAGGCGCTAGGTATCGAATCTGATGTCGATGGAATACCCATGAATCCACATCAACTACGAAATTCAGATTCCAACCTCACGAAAATTATCGATGCTCTTGCTCTTCGAAAAACAATCTCGTTTTCTTACCGGGCAGCGGATAACACGGATGAAAATAGGGCTATCGAGCCCTACGGAGTGGGAACTAAGAACGGCTTTTGGTATGTCGCGGGAAATGATTTAGAACGTAGAGCCGTCCGACTCTTTAGATTGGACCGAGTTGTCTCTGAGGTCACAGAACAGGGGAGAGGGTCTTCTTATGAAATTCCAGAGAACTTCTCCATGCACGATCAATTGCAATCCCGGACTCGTAAGCATGTTGCCCAGTTACTCGTTCGTAAAGGAAAAGCACTTCAGTTACGTAAACACGCTGATCTTGAGAAATCACAGGACGAGTGGGATTCCTTGCGTTATCACTACTCGGATGTGAAAGAACTTGTTCGCGATCTTCTTTGGCATCGAGACGATGTCATGATTCAAGGACCTGCTGAGATTAAAGAAGCTGTTGTGGCATCACTTGAATCTATTAAGGCTCGCCATGACTAAGAGAGCAAATCCAGTCGAGAAGGCAGCTCGGCTTCTTGATCTAGTCCCATTTATTTATTCCCATCAAGGTATATCAGTCTCTGATCTCGCGTTTGAATTTTCAATAACCTCCGAAGAATTGTTGAAAGATTTAAACGCACTCTGGATGTGCGGTGAAACTCGATTTGACCTTATCGAACTTGAATTCGAATCCGGTTTTGTCAATATCCGTAACGCGGAGGCTCTTAATGTCGTGCGTTCGTTATCGGTTCAGGAAGTGACTGCGATTCTCTTCGGTTTGGATTTATTGCGAGAGAGCATCTCTGTTGAGCGCGTTGATTTACTTTCAGATATCGAGGCTATCAAGAAACTTATTGGTACCCCACTGCAACGATCAATTGCGAGTGAACCGAAGATTGCTGGCGACATTATTCTTGCTATAGATGAAACGTTGAGGAATCGACAGAAGTTGCACATCACTTATCACTCAGTGGCAGAAGACCTCACGAGTGAACGGGTAATCCATCCAATAGAAAGGCGAGTTGAGAATGGAGTTGAGTTCCTTCTGGCTTTTTGCGAAAGTGCGAACGGCGTACGAAACTTCAGATTGGATAGAATTCAGAGCGCTCGGATTTCGCAAGTCCCCTCAAGTCAGATAGCTCGACCTCACGCCAGTCCCGTTGCGCAGGTCAGGATCAAGATTCATGGAGATCTCAGACAAGTTTTCGAAACTTTCGGCAAAATTGCCTCAGCTGCTGGAAATACCTACACCGTGGAAATCTATAACCAGTCATGGCTTATTCGTGAAGTCTTGGCATCGGCCGGGGCTATCGAAGTAGTAGAACCTTCTTCACTGCGCGCCGAGATAGCGCGACAAGCGACTCTTGTGGCCGCTCAATATCGCTGAAATTTCACGAGTGCGATAACGTTTGCCCATGCCTTTCTTACGTGAACCAAGCCATATTCTCCTCCTACTCATTGTGATAGTCATCTTGTTCGGTGCAAAGAAACTTCCTGATTCTGCCCGTTCTTTAGGAAAGTCAATGCGCATTTTCAAGAGTGAAATGCGCGAGATGAAAGAGGATGGCAAGAACACCGATAAGAAGGCAGATCCAGAGTCTGACGAGAAGTAATTCGCATGTCGGCCACCGCTGGCGGTCGTATGCCGCTTATCGAACATCTTCGGGAGTTACGAAGCAGAGTCGTTAAAGTAGCAATAGTCATCGCCTTGGGCTCGGCACTTGGTTGGTTTTTCTATAACGAAATCATTGTTGCACTGGCTGCTCCAGTGTGTGATTTAAAAGCTGCACAAGAATCCGGAACCTCCACCTGCGGCGCCCTCTACATCAGTGGGGTTCTAGGTCCGCTCAATCTTCAGATCAAGGTTGCGCTCTTGAGCGGAATTATCCTCACCGCGCCATTCTGGCTCTATCAATTGTGGGCATTCATTGCGCCAGCCCTGCATCGACGAGAGAAGAGAAATTCAATTCTCTTCATTGTGGCAGCAACTCCATTCTTTGCAGCAGGTACATATCTTGGTTACACAATTCTTCCGATAGCAGTTGATGTTCTCTTTGGATTCACACCATCGGCACTGACCAACCTGGTCCGGTTCGATGACTATTTAGATTTTGTACTACGCGCTATTTTAATGTTTGGTATCGCCTTTGAATTGCCTGTCTTTCTCGTTACCTTCAATCTCATCGGCTTCCTTTCTGGCAAAGCGATTCTGAAGCCTTGGCGAATTTGGGTCTTTGCAATCACTCTCTTTGTCGCTGGCTTTACTCCAAGTGCCGATCCGCTCTCAATGATTGCGCTCACTGTGCCACTTGTCGCTCTCTATCTTCTCGCTGGAGGCATTGCGGTTCTCAATGATCGGCGACGAGATAGAAAACCGATTGCCGGCGATATCTAATGTGGGCGTTAGCCATCAATCCAACGTCTGGACATGGCAAGGGCGCGATAGTTGGTGAGAAAGTTACGGCTTATTTCGCCCAACGAAAATTGGACTATCGAGTCTTCTCATCTAGATCCGCAGAGGGCTTGAAATCAGAACTTGAATCTTTTTTGGATACAGAGTCATGCCAAGGTGTCATCTCCATCGGCGGAGATGGGCTTGCGCACCTTGTTCTGCAGTTAGTAGTTCCTCGAGCTATTCCTTTTGCGGTGGTTCCAGCTGGTACTGGTAATGACATCGTTCGCGCACTGGGTTGGTCGCTTGAAGATTCCACCAGTTATCTTGACCATATCACCAGTAATCCGGCCACATCCATTGACTTAGGTAATGTTGATTCTGAGTGGTTCGCGGCCATTCTTTCTACTGGATTTGATTCAGTAGTTAATGAGAGAGCGAATGCAATGGCGTGGCCTCGGGGACCGCAGCGGTATAACGTCGCGATAGCACGTGAACTTCCCAGATTTTCTCCCATCGAGTATGAGATCACTATCGATACTCGTTCGTTCACTACTAAAGCGATGTTGATTGCTATCGGTAATGGCAGGTCCTATGGGGGAGGGATGCTTGTTTGTCCGCATGCCAAACTCGATGATGGTCTCTTTGATGTGATGATTCTAAAGCCAGTGAGTAAGTTGGAGTTTATTAAGGTCTTTCCGAAAGTCTTTTCCGGTTCTCATATCACGCATCCAGCAGTTGAGATATTTCGCACAAAGAAGATTGAACTCAACGCTGATGCAATTGCATACGCCGATGGTGAGCGAATAGGTCCAGCTCCGGTTTCGGCTGAATGTATTCAAGGGGCTGGACTAACATGGCCCCTATGACCACACCGGCGGAGCAATACGCAGCCGCCAGGAAGAGAGGGACCCACCCCCTTACCAATGAATTCATTGAACAGTTTGAATTCGGTTTTGATGAATTTCAGATTACTGCGTGTCAGGCTGTTGAAGATGGCAAAGGTGTTCTGGTGGCAGCGCCAACGGGTGCCGGAAAAACGGTAGTGGGCGAGTTCGCAGCATTTAGTTCACTTGCTCGTGGAAAGAAATGTTTCTACACAACACCCATCAAGGCACTTTCTAACCAGAAGTTTGCTGAGTTTCAGGAGCGTTTCGGTGAGCACCGCGTTGGTCTTCTGACGGGTGATACCAACATCAATTCAGAGGCTGACATCCTGGTGATGACAACTGAAGTTTTGCGCAACATGCTCTATGCCAACTCATCTACCCTCACCAACCTTGGATCAGTAGTGATGGATGAGGTTCATTATTTGGCCGACAAGTTTCGCGGAGCTGTGTGGGAAGAAGTTCTTATCCATCTCATGGAGAGCGTGCAGGTGATATCACTTTCTGCGACTGTCTCCAATGCTGAAGAGTTTGGGGAGTGGCTCGGTGAGATTCGTGGCGCTACCGAAGTGATTGTCAGTGAAATCAGACCCATCCCGCTGTATCAGCATGTTCTTATTGGTGACAGGATGATTGATCTCTTCAGCGAGCCGGGAAGAGTTAATCCGGAGATTTTAGGCCTTGAGCGTGAGGCGTTACGACGAGTGAAATCACCAAGAGGTCGTCGTGATCGATTTAACGATAACGAGAGTCGACTTTCACGGGCTGAAATCATTGAGAAGCTACAACGCGAAAATTTATTGCCCGCGATCACCTTCATCTTCTCTCGTGTTGGCTGTGATGCCGCCGTCAAACAGTGTCTTAATGAGGGAGTGAAGTTAACTACCACTGAGGAGCGGATAGAGATTGTGGCAACGGCTCAGAGGTACACGCAGAATTTGGCTGAAGAAGATCTGGAAGTTTTGGGTTATCGCGACTGGCTCACCGCGCTCGAACGCGGAATTGCTGCCCACCATGCGGGTATGTTGCCTAGTTTCAAAGGTGCGGTTGAAGATCTCTTTAAGCGCGGTTTGGTTAAGGCAGTCTTTGCAACTGAAACGTTGGCACTTGGAATAAATATGCCAGCGCGAACAGTAGTTTTGGAAAAATTGACCAAGTGGAATGGTGAAGCACACGTCTCGATTACCCCAGGGGAGTACACCCAGCTCACTGGTCGCGCAGGTCGTCGAGGAATTGATATTGAGGGTAATGCAGTTGTGCAGTGGTCGCCAACTGTTGATTCAGCTACCGCAGCAGGTCTAGCATCAACTCGAACATATCCACTTCGTTCTTCCTTTACTCCCACATATAACATGTCAATTAATCTCATCGCTCGCTTTGGGCGAGAGCGTGCCCGCGGAAGTTTGGAATCATCCTTCGCGCAATTCCAAGCAGACCGTGCTGTTATTGGGTTAGTGAGACAGATACGAAAGAATGACTCTGCTGCAGCTGAACAAGATGAATCTGCGCGATGCCATCTTGGGAATTTCACCGAGTATGCCCGCATTCGAATTGACATCAAGGAACTTGAGCGGCTGCTGAGCAAGCGTGATGGTCGGCGCACCTTTGATCAACGTCAGAGAGTAAAGATGGAGAACGAACTCGACTCCATGCGACGTTCACTGCGTGCTCATCCCTGCCACTCCTGTAATGATCGAGAAACACATGCTCGATTTGCTGAACGTGCGGATAGATTGAACAGGGAATCAGAAGGCCTGCGCTCTCGCGTGGAAAACCGAACCCACGTGATTGCAAAGACATTTGACCGAATCTGTAATGTTCTGACTCATCTTGGCTATATCGAAGGCGAAAAGCCGCTCGCGCAGGGAAAGATTCTGGCAAAAATCTATGCTGAATCAGATTTACTTCTCACCGAGTCAATTCGTCGAGGAGTCTTTGAGAATCTGACTCCAGTCGAACTCTTATCGGTTGCCTCTGCCATGATTTATGAGAGTCGAAGTGTTGAGAATTACGCCCCCAAGATGCCGCACCAGAATGTAGCGAACGCACTGGCTGCGGTTGCCAAGATCTGGGTGGAACTTGAAGATATTGAAAATGAGTTTGATGTGAAGACTCAACGTGAACCAGATTTCGGTTTCTGTTATGCCGCCTACCGTTGGGCTAATGGGCACTCACTGAGCAGTGTTATCAAAGGCACCGATATGACAGTAGGTGATTTTGTTCGCTGCATTAAGCAATTAATTGATTTACTTACTCAAATAGGTGGCGCCTCAGAGAATTTACGACCTGTATGTAAAGAGGGTGTTAAACGTTTAGATCGGGGCGTTGTCTCCTATATGTTGGGTGAACTATGACGCTGATGCTTCTTGATAGCGCTTCGCTTTGGTATCGCGCCTACTACGGAATGCCAGACACGCTTTTGTCTCCAACCGGAATGCCTGTCAATGCAATTCGCGGATACCTCGATATGACAGCTCGCTTAATCGGAATGTATTCACCCAACCGGATAGTTGCCTGCATAGAGGGAGATTGGCGTCCATCATGGCGAGTTGATTTATTTCCCGCATATAAAGCTAATCGACTTGAAGATGATAGCGGAGTAGAGGAAGAGCCAGAAACTCTGACTCCGCAGATTCCGGTGTTGCTTGACTTACTAGATGCTTTTGGCATCCCGATGGTGGGCGTTGATGACTATGAGGCCGATGATGTCATGGCCACCTTCGCTGTAAAAGAGAAGGGGCCGATACGAATCGTCACGGGGGATAGGGATCTCTTCCAACTAGTTGATGACAAACGGGATGTAAAAGTTGTCTATCTCGCTAAAGGTCTTTCGCAACATGATTTAGTTGATATCGCTTGGGTTGCCAACAAGTATGGGATACCAGGGGATAGGTACGCCCTCTTTGCGATGTTTAGAGGAGATCCATCTGATGGTCTTCCAGGAGTTAAGGGGATAGGCGAAAAAGGTGCCGCCCTGATTGCCAATAATTTCGCATCAGTACAAGATGCAATCGCTGGTGCCAAGGCCGGACACGAAGCTTTAAGTGCCTCATTGGTGAAAAAGATTATTGATGGAAGTGACTATTTAAAGATTGCGCCAACTCTGGTGAATTGTGCAAGAGATGTTGCCATCCCTCAAATGGAGATTACTATGCCAAAAAAGCCTGTTGATCTATCAGAAATTTATGCAATAAAAGACGAGTACGGCCTAGGCGCAAGTGTTGATAGATTAATATCAGCACTTGGTTGGTAGGAGGATTCAATCAATGATAAAACCGGTAATTCTCATTCCCACCTATAATGAATCTATAGCAATAGTTGATTTACTTCACTCACTTGCAACTATTCAGAATCAATATCACTTCGATGTTGTGATATTAGATGATAATTCACCAGATAAAACTGCAGATATCGCCCAATCTCTTGCATATTCCTGGGTCAGTGTTATCCGCAGGCCCGGTAAAGCTGGACTTGGAGCTGCTTATCGTGCGGGCTTTGCTGCAGTATTAACGGAGCCGAAATACACGCATGTAGTTACCATGGATGCAGATGGTTCACATCGTGTTCAAGACCTACCTGCAATGTTCGCTGCTGCAGATTCAGTAGCAACTGAGCAAAAATCTATTGTCCTTGGAACTCGCTGGATGCCCGGCGGTTCGGTTGTTAACTGGCCTCGGAGTCGACAATTACTATCGCGAGCAGGTACAGCCTATGCACAGGCAATACTTCGCATTCCGCTACGCGATCTCACGGGCGGTTTTCGTATTTACAGTACATCGCTACTTCGTTCCTTAAATCTCACCGAGATGACAGCCACTGGATATTGTTTTCAGATCGAAATGGCGATGGCCAGTGACCTAGCTGGCGCCGCCAAGATTGAAGTTCCCATCACTTTTGTAGAGCGAATTAACGGGGTTTCTAAGATGAGTAGGGCCATTGTTGTGGAAGCTCTCTGGCAGACCACGCTCTGGGGTCTATCTCGTAGGCTTAGACCTAACGCCGATAAGTTACATTATGTAAAGTAAGGAAGATTCAACTACGCAAAGGACTCAATCGGTGGGCAGGAACAGACCAGGTTCCTATCCCCGTATGCCCCATCTATGCGCCCTGTGGTCGGCCAGTACTTGCCCTTCATGCCGATAAGTTCACCAGGAATAAGACCGGTAAATGTTGCTGGGAACGCACCGCGTTCGCGGCTATAACTGCGATCCCAATCATTTGATGCCACTGCTCCCACCGTGTGAGGTGCATGGCGTAGAGCAGAATCTTCTACCGCAACCTTGCCTTCGATAATCTCATCGATTTCATACTTGATAGCAATCATGGCATCAATGAAGCGATTCATCTCAAGAATATCTTCTGATTCGGTTGGTTCAATCATCAGTGTTCCTGGAACCGGAAATGACATGGTGGGTGCATGGAAACCGAAATCCATCAGGCGCTTTGCGATGTCATCAACGGTGACCCCGCTGACCTTGGTTATCTCCCTTACATCGAGAATACATTCGTGGGCGATCAAACCTTTATCACCGGTATACAAGATGGGATAGGAGCTCTTTAAACGCGCTGCCATGTAGTTAGCGCTAAGAATTGCTACCTCTGTTGCGTGAGTAAGTCCTGCTCCCCCCATAAGGCGGATATAGGCCCATGAAATCGGCAAGATACTGGCAGACCCAAATGGTGCACCGGATATAGGCCCTGGACCAGTTGTAGGCCCCGCAGTTGCATCAAGTGGATGGTTTGGTAAGAACGGTGCCAAGTGTGCCCGAGCGATTACTGGACCAACTCCCGGTCCCCCACCACCATGTGGAATACAGAATGTCTTATGAAGATTTAGATGCGACACATCTGCGCCAAATTTTCCAGGCTGAGCTAAACCAACAAGTGCGTTCAGGTTAGCGCCATCAACGTATACCTGGCCACCTGCCTCGTGGACCAATGCACAGATTTCAGAGATGGCGGATTCGAAAACTCCGTGAGTGGAAGGATAAGTGACCATCAGCGCCGCTAACTTTCCTGCATGTTCGGCAATCTTTAGCTTTAAATCATCAAGACTGACATTTCCTGCTTCATCACAAGAGATGACAACGACTTTCATTCCCGCCATCACCGCACTGGCTGCATTCGTTCCATGGGCACTGGAAGGGATCAGGCAGATATCGCGCTCTTGTTCGGCGCGAGAATCGTGATAATTACGAATGGCAAGCAAACCAGCGAACTCCCCCTGGCTGCCAGCATTAGGTTGCAGCGAAACTGCGTCATAGCCGGTGATTTCAACGAGCCACTTTGAAAGTTGAGCAATGAGTTTGCGTGATCCCTTGCTCTGATCTGCTGGTGCGAAAGGATGTAGCGATGCGAACTCCGGCCAGGTAACGGCCTCCATCTCGGTGACGGAATTGAGTTTCATGGTGCAAGAACCCAACGGGATCATCGTTCTATCAAGTGCCAAATCGCGATCTGCAAGTGTGCGCAAATAGCGCGTCATGGAAGTTTCTGAATGGTAGGTGTTAAAAACTGGGTGTTGTAAGAAGGTGGAGGTTCTCTTAATGGCTGGTGAGATACCGCTCCCCTGGGCTGAGACAACCTTCGCCCCAAAGATACTTACGATCTCGGCAAACTTATTCGCTGTTACCGTCTCATCCAGAGAAATACGAACGTGCTGCGCATCTACTATTCCAAGATTGATTCGCAACGCAGCTGCTGCTTTGTGTATGGCCGCGGCATCATCAACCTTTATCGTTAAAGTGTCGAAGTAACTTTTGTTAACACTCTCCACGACAGTGGCCAGAGCTGCGGTGTAACCATGTACACGCTCGGCAATTTCAATCAAACCTTTTGGTCCGTGCCACATTGAATAGAATGCACTCATATTCGCAAGTAATACCTGCGCCGTACAAATATTACTTGTCGCCTTATCGCGTCTAATGTGTTGCTCGCGCGTTTGAAGAGCTAATCGAAAAGCTGGATTTCCATGGGCATCAACGCTCTGGCCAATCAGACGACCGGGCAGTGCGCGTTCAAGTCCAGCACGAACTGCCATAAATCCTGCGTGCGGTCCGCCGAATCCCATCGGAACACCAAAACGCTGGGCTGAACCCACTGCAATATCGGCGCCCCACTCCCCTGGCGCTGTGATCAAAGTCAGTGCAAGAAGATCTGTCGCAGCAATAACTAGTGCTTCTTTGGAATGTGCCTGCGTTGCCAATTCACTGAAATCATTAATGGCACCGGTGGTATCCGGGTACTGCACCAAGATTCCAAAGAAATTTAGCGTCGGATCTACAGCAAGAGCATCCACCTCAAGAACCTTAATTCCAAGTGGCTTCGCCCGGGTAATCACTACCGCTTTGGTTTGAGGATGAACATTGTGATCAATCAGAAATAGCGCGTCATCACTGGTTTTAGAGGTGCGCCTAGCCAAGGTCATTGCTTCAGCTGCCGCTGTTGATTCATCCAGCATAGAAGCATTAGAGATTGCAAGACCAGCCATATCGGTAATTACGGTTTGAAATGCGAAGAGTGCTTCTAGGCGACCTTGCGAAATCTCTGGTTGATAAGGAGTGTAGGCGGTATACCAAGCCGGATTCTCTAGAACATTGCGTTTGATAACTGGTGGAGTAATGGTTCCGTAATAACCAGTTCCAATCAGTGAGGTAAAGATTTCATTCTCGGAAGCTAAAGCGCGAAGTTCGTCAATCACTTCAACTTCACTCTTTGCGCTATCTAGGACTTCAGCCAGCTTCTTTTCAATAACGATATTTTCAGGAACTACATCAGCGATAAAATCTTTGAGATTTGAGTAGCCAAGGACAGTGAGCATCTCCTCTTCTTGTGCACCAGAGGGGCCGATATGTCGATCTTGAAAACCTTTACTGCCGCCCACGTGACCACCCAATCAACTCATCTATGGCCC
>CAIXKQ010000034.1 GCA_903920065.1 uncultured Actinomycetes bacterium | reverse complement strand
TAATCGGAAGGGTTCGGATCCGTCACCCAAACCTGTTTCGTGGATAAGTGTGACGGAATTTTGAAAGAAATACCACTACATAGTGAGAAATATTTCAGTGCGTGTCGCAAATTATTTTTTAATTATTTCTATGCATCTACGGAAATTTCTTGGTGTTTTTTTCTAAAAAAGTAAGAAAATCGAATGGAAATTTAGGAATTTTCCAGATTTTTGCGATTTTGGCGTTCTCGAACCGCGAATTCGTTCGTTTCGACGTCGTATTTCCACATTTTTGGCAAGAAAAAGGCCAGAAATGCGACCACGATGGCACATAAAACGCCCCCGGAAGTTACCGAAAAGGACAAACTAGTAGCAGAGGCGATTGTCGCTGCCCGCAATTGTCCGGCCAGTGGCCCGACCGAGTAAGAAAGTAATTCGATACCTGCAAGGCGTCCGCGAAAGTGGTCCGGGATTGTTTGGTTCCACATATTTGCCCGGAACAGGGCGCTGATCATGTCAAAGGCGCCGGCGATTGTCAGGAAGAGTAAGACAAGAACCAAGGATGTACTCAGGCCGGCAACTGCGATGGCAAGACCCCAACCGATAGCGGCCAGAATTACCGCTCTGCCATGAAAGCGGTAGCGAGTTGTCCACCCGGATGTCACGGTGATCAGAACAGCACCGACCGTAATGGCGGAATAGAACATTCCAAGGGCCCACGGTGCGTTGAGTTGGTCGGCCCAGAATGGATAGAGCGCCATCGGCATCGCAAGTGTCATGGCCGCCAAGTCAATGATGTATGTGCCGAGTAAATCTTGGCGACTAAATGCATATTTCACACCATCTAATAACGCTGCCAGAGATGGCTTTTTCGCCTCTTTTGAAGAAGGCATGGATCGCACACGTGCCAGAAAAACAAGTGCAACAACATAAGTTGCAATATCAATTGCAAAACCGGCCGAGATCGAAAATGTTGAAAAGATAATGCCACCCATAGTGGGGCCGACAATTAATCCGAGCTGTCTGCGCAAACTCATCAAGGCACTTGCCGCCGGCAGATCGTGGTGGCCGACAAGCCGGGGCAACATGGCATCGGCGCTGGGACGTTGCAGGCCATCGACGACGGCAAAGAGTCCGGCTGCGATGTAGATGACCCAGACCTGTGGCTCCCACAGCATCGAGTTGGCAAGAAGTAGCGCCACCAACAACATGGCGCCAGCTTCGGTTACCCAGACCATCTTCTTACGGTTGACCGAATCGGCAAGGACCCCGCCATAGAGACCGAAGATAATCAGTGGCACGAGTTCAATGACACCGACGATGCCTACTGCAAGGTAGGAATTGGTGAGCTCTTTAATCTGAAAAGGGATTGCTACATAGGTAATCATCGATCCGAGGTAAGAAATCAGCCCAGCTGCCCAGAGATTACGAAAATCTGGGTATTTCTTAAGCGGAGTGAGATCTATTGAATGCTTTGCCACTACCAAAGACTAGTGAAAGCTCTGCGCCTCAGTGGGAAATGCTCCGGTGCGAACTTCGCTAGCAAACTCTTGGGTAGCAGCTAGTAATTCGGCTCGCAGATTGCGATATGCCTTAGTAAGTTTGGGTGGATTGGCGGTAAAGCCAGCCATATCTGTCCAGACTAAAACCTGGGCATCGCATTGCGCGCCGGCGCCGATTCCGATGGTGGGAATGGATAAAGCTGCCGTAATTCTGGCCGCCAATTCGGCGGGCACTAGTTCTAACACGAGGGCAAAAGCACCTGCTTTTTCGAGGGCAAGTGCGGCCTCCAACATGGCATCGCCATCGGTGCGACCCTGCACTTTATAGCCGCCTAGTTGATGAAGTGATTGCGGAGTAAGGCCTAGGTGGGCCATGACTGGAATGCCGGAAGATGTGAGTTTTTCAACGGTTGCAATATGAGCACCTTCTAACTTCACCGCCATCGCACCGGCTTCTTTGAAAAATCGGGTAGCAGTTGTCAGTGCTTGTTCTGGGGAAGCTTCATAAGAACCAAAGGGCAGATCTGCGACCACCATTGCCCGCGCTGATCCGCGCACCACTGCGCGAGTTAAGGGAATCAAATCATCGACTGTGACCGGGATGGTGTTCTCTTCGCCAAGAAAGTTATTGCCGGCGCTATCACCGACGAGCAGTACTGGAATTTGGGCCTCATCAAAAATCGATGCCGTCAGCTGTTCATAGCTGGTGAGCATCGGCCATTTCTCACCGCGCACCTTGGCTGCGCGCAGATCAAGGATGGTCACGCGGCGATGGGAGGCGCCACCGTAAAGGGTTGTACTCATTATTTCTCCTGCCTCGAAGCCGCTTGGCGCGGTCCCCGGGTCAAAAACAATGGTACCCCTGATACGCAACTGGGCGATAATCTTGAACAATGAAGTTGCGATTGGCCCTGGCGCAGGTGAACCCAACGGTCGGCGACCTCGCGGGTAATGCAGCGATGGCTATCAAATGTGCCCACCAAGCGCAGCTAGCTGGCGCCCACATTGCGATTTTTCCAGAGATGGTTCTGACCGGTTATCCGGTCGAAGATTTAGCGCTCCGGCCATCTTTTCAAGTGGCAAGTAAGAGCGCACTGGAATCACTGGCGCGCCAGATCAACCCACAGATTGTCAGCATCGTTGGCTACCTCGATCACCTAATTGGGCGGCCACAAAATATGGTTGCTGTTATTGCTGGGGGTGAAGTAAAAGCCCGCTATGCCAAGTGCCACCTACCTAATTACGGCGTCTTTGATGAATATCGCAATTTTGTTGCCGGAGATTCCACGCTGGTCGTGCGCATTCATGGCGTTGATGTGGGCATCGCAATTTGTGAAGACCTTTGGATCGATGGTGGCATCAGCGCCCAACTCGCAGCGCGCAAGCCTGGACTTGTCATCGTGCCCAATGGCTCACCCTTTGAGCGCGCTAAAGATGATGTGCGCTTAGAACTTGTTACCCGGCGCGCTCGCCAAATGAACGCACCACTTGCCTATCTCAATATGATCGGCGGCCAAGATGATTTAGTTTTCGATGGTGACAGTATTGTGGTCGACAAAGCTGGCGCACTGATTGCACGTGCTCCACAATTTGAAGATGGCGTGATGCTGGTCGATGTGGAAGTTGCAACTACAACATCGAAGCCCGATGTCATCATTTCGGAAAGCCCGGTAGAAATTGCTAAGCCACTGATTCCCGGAATCGCACAGCGCCTTGGTGATGAAGAACAGATGTGGAAGGCCATTGTTGTGGGGCTGCGCGATTATGTGGCCAAGAATGGATTTACATCTGTCCTGCTTGGTTTATCTGGTGGCATCGATTCTGCCGTTGTGGCAGCCCTGGCTGTTGATGCACTCGGCCCAGAGCATGTGCACGCGGTTGCCATGCCGAGTAAATACTCTTCCGAACATTCCATCGCTGATGCACAAGCGATGGCCAGTGCCACTGGCCTTGGTTTTCGCACCATAGAAATTCAGAAGATGGTCGATGCCTTCACGAGCCAAGTCGAACTGAGCGGACTTGCCGAAGAGAATGTGCAGGCGCGCGTGCGGGGCACCACTCTGATGGGACTCTCCAATCAAAATGGCCACTTGGTGTTAGCAACCGGAAATAAATCAGAGCTGGCATGTGGATACTCCACGCTCTATGGCGATGCCGTCGGTGGCTATGCCCCGATTAAAGATATTTATAAGACCGATGTTTGGGCACTTGCGCGTTGGCGCAATCGCGTTGCAATCGAAGCTGGCGAAGTTGCTCCCATTCCGGAGAACTCCATTACGAAAGAGCCATCAGCAGAACTTCGACCTGATCAGAAAGATTCTGATTCCCTACCTGAATACGAACTACTCGATCGAGTCCTTAAGGCATATGTCGATGAAGACCTCGGACACGATGCCCTGATTGCAGCAGGCTTTGATAAAGAGTTAGTGATTCGCGTGATCGGCATGGTCGATCGGGCCGAATACAAGCGCCGCCAATATCCGCCTGGCACCAAGGTCTCCCAGCGTGCTTTTGGTAAAGATCGGCGCCTGCCTATGACAAGTAAGTGGCGCGAACTCTAGTTTTGTAACATGGGCGTAACGTGACTTTGGCACGATGTAGCCATGTCCCCAGATAGTGAAAATATGAGCAAGCAGCAAGAGTTCGTCCTGCGCACGGTGGAAGAACGCGATATTCGTTTCATTCGTCTGTGGTTTACCGACATTCTTGGCACCTTGAAATCTGTGGCGATTGCACCGGCCGAACTTGAAAATGCATTTGAAGAGGGAATCGGTTTCGATGGTTCTGCGATTCAAGGCTTTGCTCGCGAATTTGAATCAGATATGTTGGCAAAACCTGATCCAGCAACTTTTACTATCTTGCCCTGGCGGGCAGAGGCGCAAGGCGCCGCCCGTATGTTCTGTGACATCACCTTGCCTAGTGGGCAAGCATCCCCAGCTGATCCGCGCAATGTGCTGCGCCGCACCTTAGCGAAAGCTGCCGAGATGGGTTACACCTGTTACACCCATCCAGAAATTGAATTCTTTCTCTTCACCTCACAACCGGAAAAAGGTGTTGCCCCCGTTCCAGTTGATCAAGGCGGCTACTTCGATCACACACCTGCAGTTGTGGGCCACGATTTTCGTCGGCAAGCAATTACTACTTTAGAAGCAATGGGTGTCTCAGTTGAATTTAGCCATCATGAAGGCGCTCCAGGACAACAAGAAATTGATCTTCGTTATGCAGATGCTTTAAGCACTGCCGATAACATCATGACCTTCCGTCACGTGATTAAAGAAGTGGCCCTTAACCAAGGCTTCTTCGCCTCCTTTATGCCCAAGCCATTTACCGAACATCCTGGTTCTGGAATGCACACCCACGTCTCACTCTTTGCAGGTGAGAAGAACGCTTTCTATGATGACAAGGCTGAATTAAATCTCTCTGCTGTTGGTCGCCAATTTATCGCTGGTATTTTAAAACACGCTGCTGAAATCACTGCCGTCACAAATCAGTGGGTCAACTCTTATAAGCGTTTACAAGGCGGGGGAGAAGCACCTTCCATTATTAACTGGGGCCACAATGATCGCGGAGCGCTGGTGCGGATCCCGATGTATAAACCAAATAAAGAGAACTCCACCCGGATTGAATTCCGTTCTCCAGATTCAGCATGTAATCCATATCTTGCCTATGCCGTGATGTTGGCAGCAGGGCTTCAAGGTATTGAGAAGAAGTATGTGCTGGAAGCATCGACAGATACAGAGCTACTTCCATCAAACCTGGAAGAAGCAATTACTGTGATGGAGAAGAGCGAACTCGTTCGCGAGACCTTAGGCGAGCATGTCTTTGATTACTTCCTGCGCAATAAGCGCTCTGAGTGGCAGGACTATCGCCGCCAGGTGAGTGCCTATGAGTTAGATAGGTACTTGCCGGTCCTGTAAGCGATTTTTCTCATCTTCTACTTGTAGCCTTGTCGCATGGCTAAAGAGATCAATACTCAGAAGATTCGTAATTACAACCTGATCGCAGGCGTCTTTCACCTGGTGCAGATGGTTGCAGTCCTAGTGCTTTCCAATGACTTCACGCTACCTATTGTTGCTCGATATATGGCAGGACCGCCAGGTAGCGTCTTTGCCGAACCAGTAACACTGCTGGAAGCGCCAGTCGGAATTACCGTTGCAATCTTCTTGGGCCTTTCAGCCTTCTTCCACTTCGTTGTCGCAAGCCCACAATTCTTCCCTCGCTATGCCGCTGGCCTTGCGGCACATCGCAACTACTTCCGTTGGGTTGAATATTCAATTAGCTCATCAGTAATGATTGTTCTCATTGCGCTCATTACTGGCGTCTCAGATGTTGTTGCACTCATTGCACTCTTTGGTGTGAATGGGTCAATGATTCTCTTCGGTTGGCTACAGGAGAAGTATGAAGAGCCAGGAAATGGTGGATGGCTTCCATATATCTTTGGCTGCATTGCCGGTGCTATTCCTTGGCTTGCACTCGCTTTCTATGTTCTTGCAATCGGTGGCCCAGGTGATACCAAGGCGCCTGCATTTGTTTATGGCATCGTCTTCTCAATATTTCTCCTCTTTAATACCTTTGCCATTGTTCAATATCTTCAATACAAGAAGGTTGGAAAATGGTCAGATTACTTGCGCGGTGAGAAGACCTATATAACGCTCTCACTTGTGGCTAAATCAGCACTTGCCTGGCAGATCTTCTCGGGGACCTTAATTCCGCAGTAACCTACTTAATAATGTTGGCAGGTGTTAAGAGAACACTTCCACCTGCAGTCCACAACACGCCATCGTGGCGTTGACTTCTATTCCTAACCTTCCAGCCGCTGACTTTAAATTCTTCGGGCAGCAAGGGATTAACTTTCGTAACGCGCATAATTGCATATCCTGCACGGATAAGAATGAGTGCCACAAGACGCCTGAATAATGGCACTCTTGCGATGATATTGAAGTACCAAGTGTCAACATTGTGTGGAGTCTCGAAAATGTAGTCGCTAGGGCTCAGGCTAAAAAGGTAGTTACGCATAGCCGACTTGTTTAGCACTGCAATTTCTCCACCCTTTGCGTGACATTATGAAGACTCAATCTCTTATTGCCAGCGTAGACCACGTAAATTGAGATCCAGTTACTGGGTGGTTATTACTTGCAGATTCAGATTACTCAGCGTTATGCTCTACCCACTATGAAGCTCCGCGGACTCCTCCTTATCCGCCGTAGCGAGGCCTAAAGACCGGTCTCCTCGCTGCGGAGTTTGGTGTTGCCGGTAAACCTTTTTTCCGACTACCAAACACATAGGAGTTAAGTGAAATGAATTTTCCAAAGCAGAAGCCTTCCAAGATGCCGGTGCATCGTTATGCACCTTTTATTCCAGTTGAATTAGAAGATCGCACCTGGCCAAGTAAGAAGATGACAGTGGCACCTAAGTGGTGCTCAGTTGATCTTCGAGATGGCAACCAAGCCCTGATTGACCCGATGGACACACCTCGCAAGCTTGCGATGTTTAAGTTACTTGTCGCAATGGGCTATAAAGAGATTGAAGTTGGTTTTCCATCAGCTTCTCAGACTGATTTCGATTTCGTGCGCAAGATTATTGATGAGGGTTTGATTCCAGATGATGTGATCATTCAGGTGCTTACCCAAGCTCGCGAACCGCTTATTCGTCGCACCTATGAAGCAATTGCTGGTGCTAAGCAAGCGATTGTTCACCTCTATAACTCGACCTCAACCTTGCAACGCCGGGTTGTCTTTGGTCTTGATAAAGATGGCATCAAGAAGATTGCAACCGATGGCGCTCAGCTCTGCCTAGATTTGATGAAGACCGTTCCAGAGACCAAGGTCTCCTTTGAATATTCACCTGAGTCATATACCGGCACCGAGCTCGAATTCGCCGTTGAGGTGTGTAATGCAGTCAACGATGTGTGGAAGCCAACGCCGCAGTGGAAGACGATTCTGAACTTGCCAGCTACCGTGGAAATGACAACACCAAATGTCTATGCCGATTCGATTGAGTGGATGTGCAGAAACTTAAATAATCGCGATAGCGTCATTGTTTCACTTCACCCGCATAATGATCGTGGCACAGGTGTTGCCGCTGCCGAACTTGGTTACTTAGCCGGAGCAGATCGCATTGAAGGAACTCTCTTTGGAAATGGTGAGCGCACTGGAAATGTTTGCCTTGTTACTCTTGGCATGAACTTGGTTTCACACGGCATTGATCCACATATTGATTTCAGTGATATCGATGAGATCCGTCGCACGGTGGAATACGGCAATCAATTACGTGTGCCAGAGCGCCATCCTTATGGCGGAGACCTGGTCTTTACTGCTTTCTCTGGTTCCCATCAAGATGCTATTAAGAAGGGCTTTGAACATCTAGAACGCGATGCAAAAGCTGCCGGCAAAGAAGTCGATGATCACTTCTGGGCTGTTCCCTATTTGCCGATTGATCCAAAAGATGTGGGTCGTTCCTATGAAGCAGTGATTCGGGTGAATTCTCAATCAGGTAAGGGTGGAGTTGCCTACTTGATGAAGAGTGAACATCATCTTGATCTGCCACGCCGTCACCAAATTGAATTCTCCAGAATTGTTCAGGCAAAGACTGATCACGAGGGTGGGGAAGTCACGGCAGAGCAGTTGTGGCATATCTTCGAAGATGAATATCTTCCAACAGATTCTGCGCCGTGGGGCCGCTTCAGATTAAAGGGAATGTCACAAAACTCAGTCATGGGTGAAGATGTTCAGCTGACAATCAAGATTACAGATCGCAGTGAGCCAGTTGAGCTTTCTGGAACTGGTAATGGTCCAATTGCTGCCTTCTGTCACATCATGCAAAATCATGGCGTTGATGTGAGAGTTCTTGATTTCCATGAGCACGCGCTCTCTTCCGGCGGCGATGCAACTGCTGCTGCATATCTTGAGTGCGAAATTGATGGCCAAGTCTTCTGGGGAGTCGGAATCGACCCAAATACAACGACTGCTTCACTGAAGGCCGTCGTGTCTGCAATCAATCGCGCTATTCGCTAACTACCGTACGCAG
>CAIXKQ010000033.1 GCA_903920065.1 uncultured Actinomycetes bacterium | reverse complement strand
CTGGTTGCATCATGATGCGCGTGTGCCACCTAGATACATGTCCGGTCGGTATCGCTACTCAGAACCCAGAGCTACGTAAGAAATTCTCTGGAAAGCCTGAATTCGTTGAGACCTTCTTTGAATATATTGCCGAAGAAGTTCGTGAAATTCTGGCATCCCTTGGCTACAAGACTTTGCTAGAGGCGATCGGCCACGTGGAAAACCTCGACACCCGCGCCGCCGTAGATCACTGGAAGGCCAGTGGATTAGATCTGTCTCCACTTCTAGTGCGTCCTGATGTTGATTCACCTCTTCACAACACCACAGTGCAAGATCACGGATTAGCGGCAGCACTTGATAATAAGCTGATCGAGTTATCAAAGGCAGCACTTGAGTCGAAAGAACCTGTGCGCATCGATGTGCCAGTACGAAATGTGAACCGCACGGTGGGAACAATGTTGGGTGCAGAGATCACACGTCGCTATGGCGCTGAAGGTCTTCCTGCCGGAACAATCGATGTCACGCTGCACGGCTCTGCCGGCCAATCACTCGGGGCATTTATTCCACAGGGGCTAACAATCCGTATGTATGGAGATGCCAATGATTATGTGGGCAAGGGAATTTCAGGGGGCCGAGTTATTGTGCGCCCTGATGAGAAGGCCTCATTTAAATCTGAAAACAACGTTATTTCCGGAAACGTCATCGGATATGGGGCGACATCAGGAGATATCTACATCCGCGGTCTTGCTGGTGAGAGATTCTGCGTGCGCAACTCTGGTGCCACTGCAATCGTTGAGGGCGTGGGCGATCACGCACTTGAATACATGACCGGTGGCACAGTGGTCATTCTTGGCAAAACTGGTCGCAACATTGCAGCAGGCATGTCCGGTGGACGTGCCTTCGTGTTAGACCTTGATACTGCAATCGTTAATACCGAGATGGTTGATGTCTTGGCAGTTCCGGCAGATCAGCGCGAAAACCTACGTGCCTTGCTATCTTCTTTCCACGTTGAAACCGGTTCAGAAATTGCAGAATCAATCCTTAAGAATTGGGAGACAGAGCTCGCGCGCTTCTCACTGATTATGCCTCGTGATTACGCTCGTGTGCTAGCAGCGATTGAGAAGGCAAACCGGGAAGGTTTACCGGTTGACGAATATGTAATGGAGGTTGCAGCAAATGGCTGATCCAAAGGGATTTATGACGACTCCGCGCGAGACGCCCAAGCGACGTCCAGTCGATGTTCGTATTCAAGATTGGCGCGAAGTTTATGAACCTCAGTCGATGGAGCATCTGCAAAAGCAAGCAGGTCGCTGTATGGATTGCGGAATTCCGTTCTGCCACTCTGGCTGCCCCCTAGGTAACCTGATTCCAGAGTGGAATGACCTGATTTTTCGTGGCGATAAAGTTGAAGCCATTGATCGCCTGCACGTTACCAATAATTTCCCTGAGTTCACTGGTCGCCTCTGTCCTGCGCCATGTGAAACAGCATGTGTTGTGGGAATTAACCGCGATGCTGTCACCATTAAGCAGATTGAACTTCGCACCATTGAAGAAGCATTTGATGATAACAATGTAAAGCCGCTAGCCCCTGAGCGTCTTACCGGGAAAACTGTGGCTGTCATCGGTTCTGGCCCTGCTGGATTAGCTGCGGCGCAACAACTTACTCGCGCTGGACACACAGTTGCTGTCTATGAGCGGGCAGAGAAAATTGGTGGCCTGCTTCGTTACGGAATACCAGAATTTAAGATGGAGAAGCACATCGTTGACCGCCGACTTGCACAGATGGAGCAAGAAGGAACTCGATTCCGTCCAGGTGTTGATATCGGCGTGGACCTCACTGGCGCCCAACTTCGCAGTACCTACGATGCAATCGTTCTAGCAATCGGTGCAACGCAGTGGCGTGATCTTCCCATTCCAGGGCGCGAAAACAAGGGCATCTACCAAGCAATGGAATTTCTTCCTTGGGGAAATATGCAAGCACTGGGAGAAATCAAAGAGTCGCCTATCAATGTTGCTGGAAAACATGTCGTCATTCTCGGAGGCGGAGATACCGGCGCGGATTGCCTCGGAACATCTGTTCGCCAAGGGGCGGCAAGCGTTACTCAACTTGAAATTATGCCGCGTCCAACAGATGAGCGTCCTTCATCTCAACCTTGGCCGACCTACCCAATGATCTATCGCGTATCAAGTGCGCATGAAGAACTCGACAACCGAGTCTTTTCAGTGAGCACACAAGAATTTATTGGCGACGGAAATGGAAATCTCAAGGCGCTCAAGATTGTTGAAACTAAGTTTGAAAATGGAAAGTTCGAACCAGTTCCAGGAAGTGAGAAAGAGATTCCGGCTGATTTCGTATTTCTTGCTATGGGATTCACCGGTCCAGAAAAGTCTGCCATCATCGAACAACTTGAAGTTGGACATGATGAACGCGGCAATATTGCCCGCGATGAGAATTTCCAATCAACTGAAGAAGGAATCTTCGTAGCCGGAGATGCTGGGCGCGGACAGTCACTGATTGTCTGGGCGATAGCCGAAGGTCGCGCAGCTGCCGCAGCTGTGGATCGATACTTGGTGGGGGAGACGCAGTTGCCTTCACCGATTGAGCCCACTACTCGTTCACTGATGGTTTAAATCAGGTTTAACCCAGTGGCTTAATCGCCATTACACCTGAAGTTCACGTCAGCGACGCCGTAACTTCACCACTAGCCTAGATAGGGTAATCACATGCGTCGCGCAAAAATAGTTTGCACCTTAGGTCCAGCAGTTGAGTCTCCAGAGAAAGTAAAGGAGCTCATCGAAGCCGGAATGAATATGGCTCGCTTAAATCTCTCCCATGGTTCCTATGAAGAACACCAAGGTCGTCTAGACCGAGTGCGCGCGGCTGCCAAAGAAGCTGGAAAAGCTGTTGCAGTACTAGTTGATTTACAAGGGCCAAAGATTCGACTTGGCCGATTTGAAAATGGACCACACGAGCTATCACGTGGTGACATCTTCACCATCACTACCGATGAAGTCGCTGGCACAAAAGAGCGTGTTGGTACTACCTATAAAGGTCTGCCCGGAGATTGCAAAACTGGCGATCGCATTCTGATCGACGATGGAAGAGTCACCGTTGAAGTATTGGAAGTCAAGGGTAACGATGTCATTACAAAGTGTGTCCAACCCGGATTTGTCAGTAACAATAAAGGAATTAACCTACCTGGCGTTGCCGTTTCGGTTCCTGCTATGTCTGAAAAAGATGAAGATGATCTCCGCTGGGGGTTACGTGCTGGCGCTGACTTCATCGCACTCTCATTTGTTCGTAATGCCGCGGATGTAAAGGTAGTTCACGCAATTATGGATGAGGTTGGAATTAGAGTCCCGGTGATTGCGAAGATTGAAAAACCTCAGGCGGTAGCAAACCTAGAAGAAATTATTGCTGCCTTCGATGGCATTATGGTCGCGCGCGGCGATCTAGGTGTTGAGCTACCGATTGAAGATGTTCCGATGGTGCAAAAACGGTGCGTGGAACTCTCTCGTGATGCCGCAAAGCCGGTCATAGTTGCAACACAGATGCTGGACTCCATGATTTCCAACTCTTCTCCTACCCGCGCTGAGGCAACAGACTGTGCAAACGCAGTACTCGATGGTGCAGACGCGCTGATGCTCTCTGGGGAGACAGCCGTGGGTGAATTCGCAATTCAAGCGGTGCAGACAATGGCTCGCATTATTGAACGCACCGAGGAACTTGGCCTTGATCGCATCCGCCCATTAACAAAGAATCCACGCACTAAAGGTGGTGCAATTACAAAAGCGGCGGCCGAAGTAGGAGAAATTCTGGGTTCTAAGTACCTAGTTACATTCACCCAATCCGGCGACTCTGCTCGTCGTATCTCACGCCTTCGTTCTGTTATTCCTATCCTTGCAATTACTCCAGATATCGGAACGTATAACCGACTTGCGCTGACGTGGGGCGTTGAATCACTAGTAACTCCTATGGTCAAGCACACCGATGAGATGGTTCTGCAAGCAGATAAAATGCTCATTGGTGGAAAGCGTGCTGAAATAGGCGAACCTGTCATCATTGTCGCCGGATCTCCTCCAGGAATACCTGGATCAACGAATGCGATGCGAGTACATATCGTGGGTGATGCCGTAAACGGCGTAGTTCCTGCGTATCGTTAATCCACAACGCTCACCGTTTCACCTATCTGCCGACTTCTAATACGATATGGGCTCACGCCTCGGTACTCCAACGGTAGAGAGGGCAGTCTCAAACACTGCATAGTGTCGGTTCGAATCCGACTCGAGGCACATGAGCAATGAAAAGAGTGCCAAGAAGGCTGTCAGAATTCTGGTCGCCGAAGATGAGGCACTGATTCGCATGGACCTCGTGGAAATGTTGCAAGAAGCAGGTTATGACGTCATTGCCCAAGCAACTAACGGCGAGGAAGCGATAGCACTCGCGTTAGAACACCAACCGGACCTTGCAATTCTTGATGTGAAGATGCCGGTGCTTGATGGCATTTCTGCGGCAGAAAAGATCATTGCAACTGCGCCAGTTTTAATGCTGACTGCATTTAGCCAACGTGAGCTCATTGACCGCGCGCGCGATGCTGGAGTGATGGCATACGTGGTTAAACCATTTACTATCGGCGATCTTGTTCCTGCAATTGAAATTGCCATCAGTCGCCACACACAGATGCAATCACTGGCACTTGAAGTTGCAGATCTTCATGAGCGACTAGAGACTCGTAAAATTATCGATCGCGCAAAAGGAATCTTGATGAAGGCTTTGAATCTTTCAGAACCTGAGGCATTTTCCTGGATTCAAAGGGCGGCGATGGACCGGCGCCTTAGTATGAAAGAGGTTGCCCAGGCCGTGATTTCACCTGAGGCTGCCCTGGATAAATAGCCCCACTTTGGGGACTTTCGTAACCAGAAAGTAATCACTCACGCGGGGAAAGCCCGAATTCCACCTTGTCTCAACCACAGGTTGAGCATTACTCTTAGCGCTTCCCTGTCCCGGGACACATGAAAGACGAAACAGGAAGGCAATACATGAATAAGAAGATCGTAAGCGGCTTCGCAATAGCTGCTGCTGCAACACTTGCATTCGGTGCAGTTGCAACAGCTCCAGCGAACGCAGCAACAAAGACAATAAAGCTTGCATATATGGGCCCACTAACAGGTGGAGCAGCATTCCTTGGTCAGGATCAAATTCCTGGTGCAATCTGGGCAATCGACCAGTACAACCGCACAAACCCAAAGGTGAAGATTGAGCTTGTCAAGGCAGATTCACAGTGCGACCCAACGGTAGCGGCTAACGTTGCTCCAGGTGTTGCTGCAGACAAAGCAATCATCGGCGTTATCGGAACAGCATGTTCTGGTGAAGCTCGTAACTCATTCCCAGCTTATAAGGCTGCAGGTCTGACTATGGTTGCTCCATCAGCTTCAGCAGTGGACCTTACAAACAGAAAAGCGAAGTCAAATGGCTTCCCAATCTTCCACCGCGTTGTTGCTAACGACGCATTCCAGGGTCCAGCTCTTGCTCGCTACTCAGCAGACGGAGTTACAGCACCTAAGTACTACATGCTCGATGATCAGTCTACTTATGGCGCACCATTGATTAGAGAAAACGCGACACCAACTGCAAAGAAGCTTGGCACAATCGTGGGAACAGATAACTTCCCAGATGACACCAAGGACTTCACATCAGTTGTGGCAAAGGTAAAGGCTTCTGGAGCGAATATCGTTCTATTCGGAGGTTATGACTACACAGCCGGTCCACTTGTCAAGGCACTTCGCGATGGTGGATATAAGGGTGTATTCGCAGGCGGCGACGGAGTTCAGACTTCTGGCTTCGTAGGACTTGCAGGCGGAAAGGCAATTGCCGTAGGCGTCAAGATGACTGCAGCAGATGTTCCATTCAATACATTGCTTACAGCAGCACAACTAGCTGACTTCACCAAGGTAACTGGTGTGAAGGTTCCTGGTCTATATGCAGGAACAGCATGGACTGCGGCCAACGTCTTCATTCAGTGCATTAAGGAAGGCGCATCAACTCGTTCAGCAATCCAGAAGTGTGTGAACAACAGCACATTTACTGATGCTGGCGGAAATAAGTTCAAGTTCGATCGTTACGGTGACCCAACAACAGCTTCAGCCGTTGGTGGATATATCGTTACTAAAGACGGCGAAACCATCTACGACAAGATTGCTTAATAGCTTCTTTCACGTAGTTAAGTAGTTGCAAGGCAGTAAGCGTGACCACCACCCAGTTAGTCTGGGTGGTGGTCACGCTTCGTAACACACGCTAGTTTCGAGATTGGTAAAAATGAATTTTTCAGTACTCCAAAGTCAATTCGCCTCCTTGGCTTTCCAAGGGATTGCGCTAGGCCTTATTTACTCCCTAGTGGCTCTGGGCTACACCATGGTTTATGGAGTCCTTAGACTCATCAACTTTGCAAATTCTGAAGTATTCATGTTGGGAACATTTGCAACACTCTACGTAGAGGCGCATATTTTCAAGATAACAAATGATTCCGAACAGTTACACGGAATAAAGTTAATTTTAGTTCTACTGGCGGCTCTCGTCGGCTCCATGGTCGTTTGTGCCGTGCTTGCGATGCTTGTTGAATTAGTGGCCTACCGAAGATTACGAGCACGTGGAGCGAATAGACTCGCATCCTTAATTTCGGCAATTGGCGTATCAATATTCCTTCTTGAAGGCGTGCGAATCATTACCGAGTCACGTCCGCTGGCTGCCCCTCGTGTTCTACAAAAGTGGAGTTTTGGAACCGTGTGGGGCGCCGATATTCGCATCGATACAGTTCTTACAATCATCATCCCAATCGTGGTTTTCGTAATCCTAGATCGCTTCGTCACTAAGACTCGTCTTGGCAAGTCAATTCGCGCGGTCTCTATGTCCGAAGAGAATTCGAAGCTGATGGGAATCAATATCAACCGCGTTATTACTTTGACATTCTGTATTGGAGGCATCACCACAGGAGTCGCCGCGTTTTTGTATACAACAGTCTATGAGAACACCGTCTTTAAAGTCGGCTTCACAATGGGCATAGCGGCATTTACTGCAGCCGTTCTAGGTGGCATTGGAAATCTTCGAGGAGCGTTTTATGGTGGTTTGGCTCTGGGAATTCTTGAGCAATTCGCTTCGGCGATTTTAGGTGGCCAGTGGAAGGCCGTTACTGTATTTATGGTTTTGGTTGTAGTCCTACTATTCAAACCGAACGGCCTCTTTGGTGAAGCTGTTCAGCAAACGAGAACATGATGAGTAAATTTGGTAATTTCAATCTTCGCGATAAAGGTGCTGCCATCTGGGCCGGATGGAATCGCGCGACTCGAACAATTTTTGTTCTGGTCATTGTTGGTCTTGCGGCACTTCTTCCATTTTCCGCACAGTGGGGCCCAACTTCATTCCTGAATACTCCCATCACATCTTTTGAAAATGTATTGGTTTATCCAATAGGGATGTTCGTTCTGATGGCCCTTGGACTCAATATCGTTGTAGGAAAGTCAGGACTTCTCGATCTCGGTTATGTTGCATTCTTTGCTATTGGTGCCTACACCCAAGGAATTATGTCGACCACGCTTGGTTGGAACACCTGGGAAATTATGCCTTTTGGAATCGGATTTGCGATGCTCTCCGGTGTATTACTTGGTCTTCCAGCGCTCCGCTTGCGCGGTGATTATTTAGCAATCATCACACTGGGCTTTGGTGAGATTGTTCGAATAGTTGCGCTAAATCTGAGCGCAACTGGAGGCAGTGAGGGAATTCCAGGAATCCCTAATCCACCAGCAGTTCTTGGATTTAAATTTGATTTAATGCACCCACAAGATTTCTTCTGGCTAGTGTTTTTAATGATTCTTCTTGTCATTTGGATGATTCGTCGCTTTACGGTTCGTCGTCCTGGTCGCGCGTGGGAAGCTATCCGGCAAGATGAAGATGTAGCAGCTCTTATGGGCGTTAATACTCTTGTCTATAAGCTCTGGTCATTTGTCATCGGCGCTGCAGTCGGTGGAGCAGCTGGCGTGCTTTACGCATCCAAGGTGATGGTTATTTCACCAGATATGTTTAAGTTCGATGTTTCAATCTTGATTCTTGCCTGCGTTGTCTTCGGCGGCATTGGAAACATCTGGGGCGTAATTTTGGGTGCCTCCATTCTGGCCTACCTGCCAGAGCGCATTCGGTTTATCTCCGATGCACGTCAATTGGTCTTTGGTCTAGTACTCATCATCATGATGAATTTGCGTCCAGATGGCCTATTACCCCGCAAGAAACGAGAAAAAATCGAAGAGAAGAGGACGATGTAATGTCGAAGAAGCTTCTCGAACTCAAGAATGTCACGATTAAATTCGGCGGCGTGACAGCTTTGAATGAGGTCAATTTCCACGTGAATGAGGGCGAGATTTGCGCTCTAATTGGACCTAACGGAGCTGGGAAAACTACAGTCTTTAACGTTGTGACTGGTGTTTATCCTGTTACATCTGGCGACATTATCTTTAATGGCGAAAATCTTGTTGGCAAGAAACGTCATCAGGTAACGAAAGCTGGGCTTGCTCGTACATTCCAGAACGTCCGTTTATTTGGGGACATGACCGCGCTAGAAAATGTTCAGACCGCAACAGATGTTCATAAGAAGACTGGATTAATCCGCGCTCTATTTGGGACCCCGCTTAATCGCCGTGAAGAGCGAGAGAGCAAAGCTCGTGCTCATGAGCTTCTTGAATTTATGGGAATCAATCACCGCGCAGATCAACTAGCGAAGAACCTTCCCTATGGTGATCAGCGACGTCTTGAAATTGCTCGCGCACTCGGTACCGAGCCAAAGCTCATTCTTCTCGATGAACCAGCGGCGGGCTTTAACCCGGCAGAGAAGGTTGCACTTGCTGAAACAATTAAGAGAATTCGCGATAAGGGATATACCGTGCTTTTGATTGAGCACGATATGTCTCTGATTATGGGAATCTCCGATCGCGTTGCGGTGCTGGATTTTGGTCAGAAGATTGCAGATGATCTTCCATCAGTTGTTCAAAATGACCCTCGAGTAATTGAGGCTTACCTGGGAGTGCCTGCAGATGAATCTTGAAATTAAGGACCTTCGAGTTCACTACGGCAAGATTGAAGCGATCAAAGGTGTTTCAGTCCGTGTTGATCAAGGAGAAATCGTCACTTTGATCGGTGCTAACGGCGCTGGTAAGACAACAATTCTTAAGACTATCTCTGGTCTTCGTCCGGTTTCTAGTGGAAGCATCACATTCGATGGTGAAGATATCAACAAGATTCCAGCGCATAAGCGGGTGGATCTTGGCATCTCGCAAGTTCCTGAAGGTCGCGGAATTTTTCCCGGAATGACAGTTCTTGAAAATCTTGAGATGGGCAAGTTCAATCGCAAAGATCGCAAAGCCGAGATGGATGAAGATCTTAATCGCATCTACACCTTATTTCCACGTTTGAAAGAACGCCTTTCACAAGCTGGTGGAACTCTTTCGGGTGGCGAACAGCAGATGCTTGCTATTGGTCGCGCATTAATGGCTCGTCCAAAATTGTTGCTCTTGGATGAGCCTTCCATGG
>CAIXKQ010000032.1 GCA_903920065.1 uncultured Actinomycetes bacterium | reverse complement strand
GCATGGAATGTTGTGTCCAGGCCGTTGAGTTCATCGTCTCGATAAACACGGAAGCCGATGGTCTTTTGAATTAGGGTGGCAATGATCCAGGTGGCAACAAAGGAGAAGAGTGCCACTGCCACGATTGCAATCACTTGCCGAGTCAGCTGCGTGGTGCCCCCGCCCACTAGTAGTCCATCTGCGCCAGCAGCATTTGCTGTCAGCGTTGCAATCAGACCGATTGCAAGCATTCCAAGAATTCCACCAACACCGTGGACACCGACCACATCGAGTGAATCGTCGTAACCAAACTTATATTTACGCGAGACAGCCCAAGACGATGCAACACCGGCAATCAGACCAAGAATGAGTGCGCCGAGGGGATTCAAGTAACCACACGCTGGTGTGATGGCAACAGCGCCAGCGATAGCACCGGATGCCACACCGAGAGTTGTTGCTTTCCCATCGCGCTTTTTCTCATAGGCAATCCAGGTCATGGCAGCAGCAGCTGTGCAAATTTGAGTATTGATCATCGCAGTTGCAGCAAGGGAGCCGGCAGAGAGAGCAGATCCTGCATTAAATCCAAACCAACCAAACCAGAGCATGCCGGCGCCAAGAAGAACGAGCGGCATATTGTGTGGTCGCATCGGATCGCGTTTGAATCCTTCGCGCTTTCCAAGAACGAGTGCGAGAGCGAGTGCTGCCGCACCTGAGTTAATTTCAACAACTGTGCCGCCGGCAAAATCAAGCGCTTTAAGTTTGTCGATGATCCATCCGCCTTCACCGTTCTGGGCAGCAAAGGCCCAGTGTGCAACGGGTAGATAGACGAGTGTGATCCAGATGCCCACGAAGAGAACCCAGGAACCGTATTTAGCACGGTCGGCAATGGCACCAGAAAGGAGTGCCACAGTAATAATGGCAAAGGTAAGTTGGAACATGGCAAAGGCAAGTACTGGAATTTGGTGGTCTTGCACGCCCGTGACTTGATCAATGGTGGAAGCCAGACCTATGTGATCAAGGTTTCCAATCAGACCACCTTGTGATGGGCCGAAGGCGAGTGAGTATCCATAGAGCACCCAGATGATTGTTGTGATGCCAATTGCGGCAAATGACATCATCATCATATTCAGCGCTGATTTCGCGCGGACCATGCCGCCATAAAAGACTGCCAAACCTGGAGTCATGAAAAGTACTAGTGCTGCACTTGCTAAAACCCATGCGGTATCACCGCTATTGATCGCCTGCATTGTTAATGGGTCTCCTTATACCGTTGGTAGGACGCTTGAATTTCTGCTTCAGCTGCAACATGGCCAACCCAATCGCCACCGTGAACTTCCTTACCTGGCTCTAGTGTTTTATAGACCTCAAAGAAGTGCTTGATTTCATCTAGTTCATAGATAGGAACATCTGGTAAATCATTTAAGTTGTTCTTACGAATATCTCCCGCTGCGACACAGAGCAACTTGTCATCGCCACCTTTTTCATCGGTCATGCGAAACATTCCAATAACGCGACAAGAGACCACACAACCAGGGAAGGTGGGCTCATCGAGCATGATGAGTGCATCAAGTGGATCGCCATCATTAGAGAGTGTGTTCTTCACAAAGCCGTAGTCATGCGGGAAGCGAGTTGCGGTGAAGAGCATGCGATCTAGGCGCACTTCGCCAGTCTCATGATTGATTTCATACTTATTACGAGAACCCGCTGGAATTTCCACAACAACATCGAAGATCATAAGAATGGACTCCCTGTGCTTAGTAAGTGATGTAGTGGGGATTAAAAAACTTGGGGTGAACGACGG
>CAIXKQ010000031.1 GCA_903920065.1 uncultured Actinomycetes bacterium | reverse complement strand
CTCTGGTCACCGCCGGCCGACGGATCTATTGCGATAGCGACGCCGGGGAAGGGACGTCGCTGCCGGCCCAACTGGTAAGGAGAGGTCGGCGGTGGCCACAAATGAGCGCTCTATTTAGTTGTTAACTTCTTATTCAGTTATAAATATTTTTTGCTGATGTTTTAAAAAAGTCCCGGAAAAACTTCTTCAGAAACATCAGCAAAACTCTTTTCGCGATCAGCGAGATATTCATTCCAAGCAGCGCTATCCCAAATTTCAACTCTGGTATTGGCACCGATTACTACGCACTCTTTTTCCAGGCCCGCATAGGTGCGAAGTCCTTGTGGAATCGTCACGCGACCTTGGCGATCTGGAATTTCATCGTGGGCGCCGGCAAACATCACGCGCTGGTAATCGCGAGCGCTCTTTGCAGTCACAGGTGCTTGACGCAAGGTCTCGGTAATAGTTGCGAATTCAGTTGCGGGAAATACATAGAGGCATCGCTCTTGACCCTTGGTAATAACAAGGCCGGAAGAGAGCTCTTCCCGGAATTTGGCGGGAAGGATCAACCGTCCTTTTTCATCAAGGCGTGGTTCGTGAGTACCGAGAAACATCGCTATCGAACCCCTTCCCCAAGTGGCGTAAGCGTGAAATTCCCGCTTAATTCCCCACTTTACACCACTTTCCCCCTTTTATCACCACTTTCTGCCATTATTTTCCCTCCCGCTCCCCCTGTGCGGTGAGCTGAAAAAGGGCGCAAAAAAGCCCCGACCGTAGGGCCAGGGCTGGTGAGGTATGGCTCTTACTTAGAGATCTCGTTGTTCCCAACGCTCATCAAGACGCTTGGAGAGTGATTTACGCGAGGATTTAGTACGTGGGGCACCTTTTGCCACCGCACCAAGGGAGCGAATCAGGGTGAGGACTCCGGTGAGGGAGATCAGAAAGCCCACTACTCCCACTGGGGTGGTCTTTGAGATGAGGGCTGCGAATATGACGCCAATGCCTAGAACAACCAGGGCCAATGCGAGTAGCAGCCGAGGCTTGGTAGCAGTCATAGTGGAGCCAGCCAACTTTGACTCTAGCCCTGGGTCATCAGTTGCCAGGGCAGCTTCCATCTCGGCCAATAAGCGGCGCTCGCGATCAGATAAAGACATATACACACTGTAGAACACTTCTTTTTCCTGCGCTACTTACGCCTCACTATCGCCAGAATCCCCCGTAATTAGCCGTCCTGGGCGCACGCTGCCCCCGCCAAAACGGGCTTTCGCCTTATCGATAGCGGTATCGGCATCGCGCCACCCGCGCTCGCGCGCTCCGAGTTCTAGCTGCACCGGTGCTTCATCAAGCAAATTACTTAGCGAGACCCCAACTAGGCGAATACGTGCACCTTCATTGTTAAGGGCTAGATATAACTTCTTCACAATTTCATAGGTCTCATGTGTGCCATCGATTCCGATAGGTAAAGTCTTGGCTCGGCTGAGTGTTGTGAAATCTGCAAACTTAATCTTCATCGTCACGGTCTTGGCAAATAAGCCTCGCTCTCGCAAACGCGCCGTTGCCTTCTCTGCCATGCGCAGGAACTCCGCCAATATCTCTTCCGGGCTATCAATATCGCGGGCAAAAGTTTCTTCATTGCCAATACTTTTCTCTGGCTCATCTGGAATCACATTTCGATAATCACGACCCCAGGCAAGTTCATAGAGTGATTCACCGGTGGCATCTCCGAGTGCGCGCACGAGAGTGGAGCGCGGAGTATTGGCGATATCGGCAACAGTATGTAGCCCAAGTCGATCCAGTGATTCAGCTGTCTTAGGGCCCACTCCCCATAGCGCCCGCACCGGAAGTGGATGTAAAAACTCCAAGATTCGATCTGATTTGATTTCTAGCATGCCATTAGGTTTGCAGTGTTGCGAAGCTAACTTTGCAATAAATTTAGATTGCGCTATTCCCACCGAACAGGTAATTCCCTCTTCCTGCTCTACCTGCGCCCGAATCTTGGCGGCAATCTCGCGTCCATCACCAAATAGTTTTTGGGACCCTGTCACATCAAGAAATGCCTCATCGAGTGAGATGGGTTCAACAAGGGGTGTGAAGGAGTTAAATATCGTCATCACTCGCTCTGAAATTTCGGCATAGCGATGATGCTCTGGTGCGATAAAGATGGCATGCGGCGCCATGCGCTTTGCTCGTCCCACCGGCATGGCAGCTCGAATACCGAATTTACGCGCTTCATAATTTGCCGAAAGAACTACGCCGCGCACACCTGCACCAACAACAAGTGCCTTACCTTTATATTGCGGGTTATCGAGCTCGGCCACAGATGCATAGAACGCATCCATATCTACATGCAAGATTGTTGCTTGCACTAGCTCTTCACTCATATCGCCACACTATCTCTATGCACGCGCCATTTTTCGTAGGCCAGGCTTAAGTCCCACACTGCCGTTGCCCGTATTGATATGCCACGTGCACCTGTGCGCCGAGTTTGCCCACGCACCAAAAGCAGCGATGTCGAATACAAGGTAGATGCATGATCGACTTGCGCATCAGGAAAGAAGGTGGAATCACTGCAGCCATAGCCATCATCTAAGGTAAGAAAGATAACGCGGCGACCAGAGCGCACTGGCGGAGTTTGCAAAGCAACTTTCACGCCAGCCACAAGTACCTCGGACTTTGAACGCAAGGAAAGTAAATCAGATGATTTCACCGCGCCAATTGCATTAAGAAATGGCGCATAAAAACTAAGCATATGTTCGGTGACATCCATTCCCAGATGCTTGATCTCACTACGAACTTTCTCGGCCGAGTTCATAGGTGCAAGACCGCTGCTCTCAAGTGCGGGTGGCGCAAAACCAAAGGTGAGCTGCGCGCCAGGAAGGTGAGCCACAGGAGATTTCTGAAGATCGCTAAAGTGCAGCAGCAGATCGCGTTGATTGCTGTGCACCGAATCAAAAGCCCCAGTGAGAATAAGGTTTTCAATCACTGGAGTTGAGGCGCCAGATCTGCGGTAGAAATCGGCGAGATCGATGTAGGGCTGCCCGCTAATAATGGATGCAATTTCTTTTGCAGAAATTCCAGCAACGGTAGCGAAAGCGATTCGGATCGCATCACCATCGAGGGTGCGCTCCACGTGATAATCGGCAGCTGATTTATTGATATCAAGCGGTGCGATACCCACACCCAGTTGTCGCACTTCATCGAGCATGAGCCGCTTGGGATACATACCGGGGTCGTGCGTTAAAACCCCAGCCATAAATGCAGCTGGGTGATGGGTCTTAAGCCAGGCTGATTGATAGGTGGGCAGGGCGAAGGCAGCCGCATGTGCCTTACAGAAACCAAAGGATGCAAAGGCGCGCAATACTTCCCAGATTTCAGTAACTACCTGTAACTCATATCCGCGCTGGGTTGCAGCAGGAAAGAACCAATCGCAAACTTCTTGTTGGCCGCCTCTATCCCCCAAAGCTCTGCGTTTCTCATCAGCGGCGGCAAGTGAAATACCAGTCATGACCGAGATGATTGAAATTACCTGTTCGTGAAAGACCACAACACCTTCGGTTTCCGACAAGATAGGGAGCAAGTCAGGATGAATAATGCGTGCCGAAGTAAAGCCATGTCTGGCTTCAAGAAATGGGCGGATCATGTCACTTTTGACCGGCCCTGGTCGAAAGAGTGAGATATCGATAATCAGATCGCTAAATGTGTGCGGCTCTAACTTGCCCACAAGTTCGCGTTGCCCGGGGCTCTCTACTTGAAAGATACCGAGCGTGCGCGTTGATTGAATCAGGTTATAGGTCTGGGCATCATCGAGTGGCACGGCATCGATATCAATTTCGGTATCTTCAATTCGTTTAATTTCATGCACCGCATGTGCGATAGCTGATTGCATCCGCACGCCCAAGATATCGAGCTTGAGTAAACCAATATCTTCCACATCATCTTTATCAAATTCCACCATCGGAAAGCCGCCAGCATTGAGTTGTATCGGTGCCCGGTCAAGGAAAGATGCATCAGATAAGACCATCGCGCATGGATGCATGGCAAGATGTCGTGGCAGACCATCAAGGCGCCCAGCGAGAGCAATCGTTGCCCGCGTAAGAGGCGCCGATGTATTCATATTCTTTAACTCAGGTAGCGAGTTCAGCGCAGCGTCAATATTGCCGGCTCGAATATGCGGCATCGACTTTGCCAATAAATCAATCTCCATCGCGGGCATGCCCAGCGCCGCCCCGGCATCGCGAATTGCATGGCGCGCGCGATAGGTATCGACCATGGCAACTGTGGCACACCGTGAAAGAGCACCTGGCTTACTCCAATCTTGGGCGCCATAACGCTTAAAGACCATGTCATAGATTTCAAGGCGTCTTGCAGATTCAACATCGATATCAATATCAGGTAGCGCCCGGCGAAGCGGTGAACAAAAGCGCTCCATGAGTAGCCCATGTTGCATCGGATCAACGCCAGAGATTCCAAGTAGGTGACAGATCAATGAACCGGCGCCGCTACCACGTGCTGCAACACGAATATCGGCAGCGCGCGCCATATCGGTGATATCGGCAACGGTAAGAAAGTAAGACTCATATCCCAGCGTTGCAACTGTTGCCAATTCATCATCAAGACGTGCCCGCGCCTTTGCAATGGTGGCGCCATCGTTATAACGCCAATTGATTCCTGCTTCAGAGCGAGTACGCAAAAGTGTGCGCATGGCAGCAGGTGAATCGGCGCCCACAACATGGGCTTCCGGTAGATGAATGGCACCTAACCCAATATCGCGATGCGGTGATAAGACTGCGCGTTCGGCCCACTGACGCGTTGTTTTAAGTAGTAAACGTGGCGTGCGCTCCCCGGCTGCTCGTGCGATTTCAGCAGCAAGTGCAATCATTTCATCGCTGCTCTTTAAATATGCTTCCGCATTTCGACGTTCAACATTGCGTGGATGCAGCGGCACTAATTGGCGAGCGCAATCTAAGACATCGGCAACCGGACCATCAGCGCGATCACGCATCCGCACAGCGTTGGTAATCACTGCATCAATATCGTTATCGCGCGCAAAGATAAGACTGCGCGCTGCGTGCACGGTAGAGCGCGGTCCATTACCAGCCACCAAGTGCGAGACGCATTCGATGGCATGGTCGGCAAAGAGATCGCGGGTCTGATTAAAGATATCAAGGGCGCTATCAAAGCGATGGGTGGCAATCGCCTGCGATACCGGTGATTCCGGGCCATGAAGCAGATGCAGCTGAGATGTGTACTGGCTAAATTTTTCCAGGAGCTCGGGTGTGAGTACCGGCTTTCGACTATCGATATTCATATGTATACCGGTCATCAAGCGCACCAAACTGCGCCATCCCCCATCGCCATGCGCCAAGATTGTGATGCGCGGTAAGACACCCGATGTATCGCCAATTGCAATCGGCAGATTGATTCCAATAATCGGTGCGATGCCGTGCGCTACACACGCTTTAGTAAAACGAATTGCGCCAGCTAGGCCATCGCGATCTGTTAGTGCCAAAGCCGGCATCTCGAATTCAGATGCGCGCGCAACAAGATCGCGTGGCTGAGTAGTGCCATATTTAAATGAATAAGCACTTGCTGTACGTAAGTGAATAAAGCTCATGACTAGATAGCTCTAATAATCCATTGACCCGTTGTCTCATCGCGTTCGAGTTGGAAGGTTGTCAGCGCGCCAATCGGCGCCGCCTCAACCGTCCAAAGTGCACGCGCTTGATCATCGGGGCGAAACTTTCCATCGCTAATGCGATTCCACCATCCGCCTGCCTCGCACCATCTAGATAAAACTGCATGGATACGAAAACGTCGCCCTTTAAAGGTGAATTCGATAGGCG
>CAIXKQ010000030.1 GCA_903920065.1 uncultured Actinomycetes bacterium | reverse complement strand
CGCGTGCTCTGCGTTGCATCTTTCACCCCGGGTGTTCCTCGCTGGTTAAAAGATTCAGGTAACGGGTGGGTGACTTCTGAATATTCAATGCTGCCTAGAGCTACCCACACTCGTTCTGATCGTGAGAGCGTGAAAGGAAAACTAGGCGGTCGCACACAAGAGATTTCGCGCCTGGTCGGCCGCTCATTGCGTGGAATTGTTGATATGAAAGAGCTTGGCGAAAACACAATCGTTATCGATTGCGATGTACTGCAAGCCGATGGCGGAACTCGCACGGCAGCAATTACTGGTGCATATGTTGCACTCGCGGATGCAATTGCATGGGCTCAAAAAGAAGGCCATGTAAAGGCAAGTGCAAAACCACTTGCGGACTCAGTAGCTGCGGTCAGCGTTGGAATTGTCGATGGCGTTCCGATGCTTGATATCTGTTATGAAGAAGATGTGCGTGCAGAGACAGATATGAATGTTGTGTGCGCCGGTGATGGAAGATTTATCGAAGTCCAGGGCACCGCAGAAGGAGCACCATTTGATCGTGCACTGCTTGACTCGTTGCTCAATCTTGCTGTCGCTGGCTGCGCCGAACTAACCAAATTGCAGAAACAAGCACTCGCTCGTTAAATGCCACACACGTTATTACTTGCCACTCGCAATAAAGGAAAGATAGAAGAATTTCGCAGAATTCTTGAAACTATTGCACCTGGGGCAATCAAGCTCGTCGGTCTTGATCAATTTCCAGATCTGCACGATGTTATTGAAGACGGTGCGACTTTCGAGGAAAATGCGCTCAAGAAGGCTCGAGAAATGTCGATAGCAACAGGGCTTCCTGCCATAGCCGATGACAGTGGACTCTGTGTTGATTATTTAGGTGGTGACCCAGGAATTTACTCCGCGCGATGGGCAGGTTCCCATGGTGATGATGCGGCGAATACTGAAAAAGTTCTACAACAAATGCGAGACGTTCCAGATGAGGAACGAGGAGCGCACTTCACCTGTGTTGCAGCCCTCTACCTACCTGATGGTAGGATCCACTGCGAAGAGGCACAGTTCCACGGCTCAATTTTACGTGCACCTATGGGTGAATTCGGATTTGGGTATGACCCCATATTCTCACCGCATGGTTTCGAGCAGTCGAGTGCGCAAATGAGCGCAGAAGCCAAGGATGCAATCAGTCATCGGGGAAAATCACTGCGAGCCATTGCACCGCATGTGATCACATTGCTTGAAAGCCTGGGTTAAACTTTGCCCATATCCATCATCTTTGAACGACAACCATCTAGGAGATTACAGTGGCAGTAAAGAAGAAGTCAGCAGCGAAGAAAGCTGCTCCGAAGAAGTCAACGGCTAAGAAGACAGCAAAGAAGTCTCCTGCTAAAAAGAGCGCAGCGAAGAAAAGTGCGCCTAAGAGAGCGGTCAAGAAGGCTGTTGTAAAGAAGAAGACTGCGAAGAAGGTTGCCAAGAAGTCAACCGCAAAGAAGTCAACCGCAAAGAAGTCAACAGCGAAGAAGACGGTAAAGAAGTCTGCTGCGCGCAAAAAGATTGCATCACAGGTTGTCATCCCGCCAGTTCCATCAGTTGGTGGATCTCGTGTGAATGTCTCAACTACTCCATCACCTGCAGCACCACGCACTTCAGCAGCAAGTGCTAAGCCAGCGACTGCTCCAAAGCCAGCAACGAGTGCGAGCAGCAAGTCGTCATCGAAGGCTCTCTTCGCCGTACTACTTGGAATTCTCGTAGTGGGAGCAATCGTTATTACCAATTCAAATAAAGATAGCGATGAAATGGCACCTGAAGTACCTGCAGCTATGGAATCTGCAGCACCTGAAGCAACAGAATCTGCAGCCCCTGAGGAAACTCCAGCTATGACAGAACCTGCTAATACAACAGGTGAGGCACCATCACGTTTCATTGGAAACTGGAAGGACAGTTCGAAGTCAGTCATGGTCATTACATGGAAGGCACCAGCTGGAGAAGTTAAGGGTTACTCAGTAGAAACTCGAGCAAACCTCGGCGAGTGGAAAGTTGTATCAGAAGTTTCTGCAACAACATATGCTGCAGAGTTTGCTAAGACTGCAACTGAAGGATCGACTTCATTCCGCGTATCAGCTGTCTATGCAGATGGTTCACTCGGAGTTGCAACACCATTCGGCTTTGCCGGCCAGTTCGAATAAAAGTTATAGGAAAAACCCCGACCAGCATTGGTCGGGGTTTTTTCATTTCAAATACTTGAGAATTTCCCCAACATAGACTGCAACCCCTGTCGGCACTAAGTGAATTCCATCGGGTGCAAAGTATTCGGGATGACCCATAGAAATTGAATTCCAATCAATTAGTGTGACCGTGGAGTATTGCTCGGCAATCTCGGCGACTAGTGCATTATTTGCATCTCGCCACGGTCTTGATACTGCTGTATTAACAACAATCGCTTGAGTCTGATCTTTCACAAGCTCGAAGATCGCCTGAACATCACTTCGGTTTAGTACTCCGTTGTTGCCTAGATTAAAGATAATGGGTGAATTGCCTACTCCAGCTTTATCGCTTTGCATGACCTCTAGCAGTTCAGGGGCCTGTCGCCCAATTCGCGCATTCATTACCGATATCGGTCTTTGCGCATCAAGAGAGGCGCGAATTCCTAAGATGACTGAATCACCTGTCACCCAGAGCCCATCTGCTTTCGGTGTAGTAATTGAAACTTCTGGGGCGGTGAGAGCCTTTTCAATAGCAGCACGTTGTTCATTTCCGATCGAAACTGCGCGAACACTCACAACTGCAGCAAGTGCTAGCACGACTAAGAAAACTGCTGCAAAAGCACGAGTTTGTTGCGTGCGCTCTCTCTTTGTTCTGTATTTAAGTCCCTTGAGCCAAAGTTTGAGTGCTCCTCGGCGGATAGGTTGTTCCACATATCGCAATGAAATATCAGCTAGTGCAAAAACAATGAGAATACGAAGTGCATAAAGCGCCCACATTTGACCAGCTAGATCAACACTTGGGCGAGTTACTTGGAAAATTATCCAGTGCCATAAATACATCGCATATGAACGTTGACCGATCCATAGAAATATTGGATTTTGAAGAATCGGTGCGAAGCGCGATGCCGGATGAACAACAGACATAATTATTGAGGCCCCGAAAAGTCCAGCAAGTGGGAAGGCAATTTTGTATAAAGTCGGCTTGGTTTCATCAATGAGTAAGAAAGTTGCGATGATTCCAATAAAACCGAAGACGCCTATTCCATCGATGAAGTCCTGAGCTTTCTTGCTCACCTGGGTGGTGAAATTCTGCGGAATCCAACTGACGGCAAGTGCTGCACCTAAGAACAATCCAATGCTGTGGGTATCTGTACCGAAGTATACGTGGCTCACTTTCGACGCATTTGAGGCATCGAGTGAGAATGAAACAAGGAGCAGCGTGATACCGGAGGCTGCGGCAATAACAAGCGCGGCAATTGGTATTCGACTTTTACCTAATCGTTTGAGGATGAAGAAGAGAATGAGTGGCCAAAGAAGATAAAACTGCACTTCGACTGCAAGTGACCATGTGTGCTGGAGAAGAGGCGGCCTGCCGATACTTTCGAAGTAATCTTGGTGGCGCGCCACTAGCCACCAATTCATAGTGCCTGTCAGTGAAAATGGCATATCTGTGAGAAGCCGTTTGATGGTATCGGGGGCCCAAATGCCTATGGCAATTGTGGTCGTGGTGAGAGTGAAGATAAGGGCGGGCAGCAATCGTCGGGTACGCGCAAGATAAAACCCGCGAAGATCAAGCCCACCGCTCTGCTCAATAGAATCCAGAAGCAAGCGTGTGATTACATAGCCAGAGATAACAAAGAAGAGATCAACACCGAGAAAACCGCCAGGAATCCAAGTAAAACCGAGGTGATACAACATCACCGCAATTACTGCCAGTGCACGAAGCCCCTCGATTGCAGGGATGTATTGGATACCGCGATTGGCAGCCATATGAATTACTTGCGCTTAGTAGCAGATTTCTTAACGGGGCGCTTTGCAGCAGATTTTTTAGAACGTTTAGGTGCACTTATAGCAGCGCGTGTGCGCTTACTCTCTACGGCAATTGGAGCAGATCTTTTAATAGTTCCATCTTCATTTATTGCACTATTAACTACATCGCTCATCTTACTTAAGCGAGCAAAGGCAGAATCTAATCGGTCACGAGATTGTGCGATTGCACTCTCGGCAGCAGATAGCGCTTGAGTTTGCGAGCGATAGAGACGTTCAGTATCTGTGATGATTTCGGCAAGCCATGCTCGATACTCATTGACGTTCTCAGATGCTTCACCGATTACTCGTTCCGCTTCACGACGCGCAGCTGTGGCAAGTGCAGCAGCTTCGCGGCGCTTACTCTCCATAACTAGATCTGCCTCACGACTTGCCTCACGAACCAGCTCGGCTGCTTCAAGTTCAGCTACGGAAATATATTTACGCCCTCGAGTTTCAGCTCCAGCCAGGACGCTTCGTGCCTTGTTCTCAGCACCTTCAAGAACATCTTTAGCGGTACGTGACGATTCAGAAATGACACGGTCGGCAGTGGAAAGTGCCTTTGCCTCGCGAGCTTGCGCTGATTTGATCATCGCCATTGCTGTTTCGGTGGCAAGGATTTCAAACTCTTCCCGAGTAAGACCAGTGATGTCGCGACGTGAACGTAGATCAGCTAATTGAGATTCAAGATCACGAATGCGATCAACAGGGTTTGCAATTGGTTCACGATCGGTTTCTTCACGGAAACCCACCCAGTTGCGGAAATTCTTCTCTGCCATTGTGAGAACTCTCATTCGCGGTATCGACTCGGATATTTATCACTAGGCTTCACACCCCGTGAGAGACCTAGATTAGGGCATTGCGCTACTTTCGGTAAATGGCGAAAGAGACCGCTAAATACTGCGAAATCCATGCCGCGAGCACAAAGATGTGAAAAAGCTCGTGGAAACCAAAGTATTTAGCGTTGCGGCCCGGCAATTTCAAGGCGTAAAAAATCGCCCCTATGGAGTAGAGCAGCCCCCCGATAAGAATAGGAATTAACACCCATAAACCACCCTCACGATAAAGCTGCGGGGTATAGATGATGGCAACCCAACCGAGTACTAAGTAATTGGCAACATAGAGCCAACGTGGTGCACCCACCCAAAAAACACGGATCGCGACGCCAAAGAGGGCACCAATCCAGATCACTGCCAACAGAATATTTCTATCACGATTATCAAGTAGAGCAACGGCAAAGGGGGTGTAAGAACCAGCGATCAGTAAATTGATATTGGCATGATCCCATCGGCGCCAAATCTTCTTCTTACTCGGCACCCAGGGCACGCGGTGATACACAGCCGAAACGCTAAAGAGCATGATTGCTGTGATGGAGTAGAGCGCAACGGCAAACTTCAAAGATTCACGACTAAGAATAAAGAGTACAAGTGAGGCGATGATGACTACCGGCGTGGCACCCAGGTGGAACCATCCACGTAGCTTGGGTGGCCTCAGCGGCAGAAGCGAACTCATGATGAGCAGCCTACGGGTTTTCTAGGTCACGCACAGATTTAACCAGCAACGACAGCGTTGCGGCGATAAAAGTTATTACACCTGTTACGAAGAGAATCGTGTTGACGCCAAAATGCATCGCTAAAGGCCCAGCAATGACAATTCCAAGAGGAGCGATTCCAAATGAGCCTAAGGTGTCATATGAACTGACTCTTGAGTATGACTCTTCGGGGACGTGGCTTTGCAGAGATGTATTCCAGGAGACCATAAACACTTCCAAACTTATGCCCGAAATGACTCCTGCCAGAATTGAGAAAATAAGTGGCAAATCAAATGCCAGCGAGAAATCCCACAGCGCTGAAATTGCAACAAGCACCATCGCAATACGTAGTGGCTTTTTTACTTTTACCTTGAGAACCCACACACCTGCAAGCAACATGCCCACGGAGAGAGCTGCCAAGTTATAAGACCATTCTTTCGGTCCGGCCTTAGGGTCACTAAAGTTCAGCGGTCCCAATACAGATAACATCGATTCGAATGCCATATTTATCAATGCAAATGCACAGACCATTGTGATTACCCAGGTACGAGAAACAAACTCTTTCCAACCAACAATTAGGTCATGCAGTATTCCGGGACTCTTGTCTTTTACTCGACCCAGGATTGGTAAAAACCAGACAATCACTCCGGCTATAAAGAAAGAGATGGCATCTACGAGAAGTCCCCATCCGGCGCCCAATGTTGCAACAAGAATTCCACCTGTGAGTGTTCCGATGATGTATCCAAAATTAGTCATCAGGCCAATGACAGCATTTCCTTCTTGCAACTTCCCCTTAGGCAATATTTCTGGCAAAACTCCAGACATTGCGGGCCACCAAATTGCATTAAGGATTCCAAAGAGGGCGCCCATAAGTGCCAATAGCCAGACGCTAGAAAAGTGCGCAATGAGAGAAATTGCACTAACGGCGGCTATAAAACTTCCAATCATGTCCGCTCCGCCAACAAGTCGGTTACGTTGAAAACGATCCGCAAGTACGCCACCAAATAACATAAATGCAATGAGAGGCAGAAAACGTGCCGCCATGACAAGAGAGAGATCCTTGCCGTCGGCTCCGGGCAAGCTCAAAACGCCATAAGCCAGGGCGATGGGAGAGATGCCGTTACCCAGATTGGAGATGAAACGAGAGATTGCCAAGCTGGTAAAGCCCGGATGGCCTCTGAGTTCGCGCAGCTGGGTAAGCATTCACCTAGGGTAGTCAAAGCAGGTGAGATGCCGAGATTTTCCCCCTTTTCTTCAATTCTCACGCTCAGATGCCTAAAAAGTTACAAAACACTTGCGCTATAGGGGTGCGTATTAGCCCCATTTGACGCACAATATTGCCTGTCGGTGGTCGCTGGGGTTCCTCGAGGATTCCAATTGCCATGATCCGAACGTGCAGACCGCCCGGTCTGCATAGATAAGCACTCACGGAGGCTTAATACATGTCAGTAACACTCGACAGCAACCAATGGAACCTTGTTTATAACATTTTTTCATTCGGTTTAATCTCAATGCTCGCTTGTACTGTGTACACCCTCGTATCACAGTCACGCGTTCTTCCTAAGTACCGCAATGCTCTCGTAATGTCATCAATGGTTACATTCATCGCTGGCTACCACTACTTCCGAATCTTCAACTCATTCAGCGAAGCTTCAGATGGTATGGCTGTCAACGTTTCAGGTGATCAGGGTGCATTCAACGAGGCTTACCGCTACGTTGACTGGCTACTTACTGTTCCACTACTTCTAGTTGAAGTTATTGCTGTACTTGCACTTGCTAAGGAAGTTTCAAAGTCTCTTATCATGCGCCTCGTACCAGCTTCAGCTGCAATGATCGCTCTTGGTTACCCAGGAGAAATTTCATCTGACAAGAACACAGCAATTCTGTACGGTGTTCTTTCAACAATCCCATTCCTTTACATCCTCTACGTACTATTCGTAGAGCTTGGAAAGTCATTGGAGCGCCAGCCAGCAGGTGTTGCTGAGACAATCGGACGTCTACGTCTGCTTCTCATTGCAACATGGGGCGTTTACCCAATTTCATACATCCTTGGAATGAACGGCGACCCAACAGCGTCATCATTCGTGGGAGTACAGGTTGGATACACAATCGCGGATATTCTTGCGAAGTGCGTATTCGGTCTAACCATCCTGAAGATCGCTCGCATGAAGTCACACGCTGAAGGCATGGCAGCAGATCACTAATTACTCATACTAATTAGGGAAGGGCGTCGGGAAACCGGCGCCCTTCTGCTTTCCCATCACAACCTGCATTACTATCAAGACATGAACATTCAGCGCGTGAATAACTTTCGCATGGGGGCATATGCCGCTCTGGCAATCGGTCTGATCAATCTTCGCTACCAAACTGGCGCTGATGGCAATCTTCTTAAGAGCTTGGCGTTGATTGGGCCAGGACTTGGGCTACTTCTGATTTCTCTCACACAGCCCGGCAAAATGTGGTTACAAAGCAAGACCGCCGCAGCGATCGGAATCACGTGCGGCGGCCTGCTTCTTGCTTACAGTTTCTTTGTTTAGTTCCTAACCCTTTGTCGCTTTAAATCCAGCTTCAAGGTCAGCCTTGATATCAACAATGTTTTCGAGTCCAAGGCTTAGGCGTACAAGTCCTGGAGTAACTCCTGCTTCCAACTGCTCTTGCGGTGAGAGCTGAGAGTGTGTAGTTGTTGCTGGATGGATAACTAGTGAGCGCACATCGCCGATATTGGCAACATGGCTAAAGAGTTGAAGTGATTCAACAAACTTCTTGCCAGCTTCAATTCCGGCTTTGAGTTCGAATGAAAGTACCGCACCCGATCCCTTTGGTGTGTACTTCTTTGCCAATGCGTGCCATGGTGAGGATGCAAGGCTTGCGTAGTGAACCTTCTCAACATCTGGGTGCGCTTCAAGCCATGTTGCAACAGCCTGAGCATTTTCAAGATGGCGTTCCATGCGTAGTGAAAGTGTTTCAAGTCCTTGAGCAAGTAGCCATGCATTAAATGGTGAAACTGCAGCTCCTACATCGCGTAGCAACTGAAGACGTATCTTGAAGATGTATGAAAGGTTTGCACCAAATGCTGAACCCACACCGAGTGCTTGAGAGAAGACCAAGCCGTGATAACTTGGATCTGGCTTATTAAAGCCTGGGAAGCGATCCTGGTGTTGTGCGTAGTCAAACTTTCCAGCATCAATGATTGCGCCAACGACTGCATTACCGTGACCTGATAGGAACTTAGTCGCTGAGTGCACCACTACATCTGCACCAAATTCAATTGGCTTAATGAGGTATGGGGTTGCAACCGTATTATCAACAATCAGTGGGACTCCGACTGAGTGTGCGATATCAGCAATAGTTTTGATGTCAAGAATTTCATTCTTTGGGTTGGCAATTGTCTCGCCGAAGAAAGCCTTTGTATTTGGCTTTACCGCCTTCTTCCACGACTCTGGATCATTTGGGTTATCAACGAAAGTTACTTCGATACCAAACTTTGGAAGTGTGTAGTGGAAGAGGTTATATGTTCCGCCATACAAACTTGGGCTAGAGACGATGTGGTCTCCGGCTTCGGCAACGTTAAGAATTGCAAATGTAGTTGCAGCAGAACCTGATGCGAGCAACAATGCTGCTACGCCACCTTCAAGTGCGGCAAGTCTTTGCTCCACTGCATCTTGAGTTGGATTCATGATGCGGGTGTAAATATTTCCTAGCTCAGCAAGTCCGAAGAGGTTCGCAGCGTGTGTGGTGTCGCGGAACTGATAGGCCGTAGTTTGATAAAGCGGAAGTGCACGTGCACCTGTAGTTGGAGCTGCCGTTTGCCCTGCATGAATCTGCAGAGTTTCAAATGACCAATTTTTAGACATAGTTATCTCCATCGCAGTAGCTGTCAGATGCTTATTCTGACCAGTTCGTCACCCGGAGCACCCCACCGCGGTGGAGGGTTGCCGTCTACTAAGCCGGGGCTAATACATAGAACTCGTGAACTAGCAGAATATTAACTCGGAAGAAATCAAATGCAAAGTTGCGAGTACTTGCTCTTTGCAAACCCCTTGCAACTCCTTTGCAGGACACTTATTTTCTAAAGGAGAGGTCTTTCTTCTTCATCTCGGAAATTAATATCCGAATTGCATTGGGCCCCATGCCATGTAAATCCTT
>CAIXKQ010000029.1 GCA_903920065.1 uncultured Actinomycetes bacterium | reverse complement strand
AGGGGCGATAGATGTTTACCGGTCTTATTACAGAACTTGGCACCGTGCTATCGGTTACTCGCGGTGAGAGCTCTGCCGTCTTTACCATCACCGCACCACAGTCGGTGGCCGGCCTTGGCCTTGGCGACTCAATTGCCGTAAACGGTGTGTGTCTGACCGCTACTTCAATTACTGGCGATTGCTTCACCGCAGATGTCATGGTGCAGACGCTGAAGCTGACATCACTTTCTGAATTAGAAGTGGGTTCACCGGTGAACTTAGAGTTAGCGGCCCGGCTTGATATGCGTATGGGTGGACATATTGTGCAGGGGCATGTCGATGGTGTGGCCACAGTCGTTGCGCTGACCCCTGGTGAAAAATGGGCGCAGTTAGATCTCATGGTGCCAGCAGAATTAATGAAGTATGTTGTTGCGCAAGGCTCGATCACACTCGATGGTGTGTCACTGACGGTGGGCGCACTCGAAGATGCAACTAATGGCGTGAGCGTCTGGCTGATTCCAGAGACGCTAGCCAAGACCAACTTGTCCGCAAAGAAAACTGGCGGACTAGTGAACGTGGAGGTAGATGTTTTGGCCAAGTATGTCGAGCGACTACTGAAGAAAGGTGTTGCTGGTGGAAATTAACTTTGCAGATAGCCTAGATCGATTTAGACGCGGTGAGATGATCATTGTTGTAGATGATCACGAGCGCGAAAATGAGGGCGACCTCATTATGTTGGCCGAGTATGCAACGGCTGAGAAAACTGCCTTCATGGTGCGCCATACAACCGGCATTCTCTGTGTTGCAATTACGAGCGAGCAAGCGCGTCGTTTGCACCTTCCTTATATGGTCGAACAGAACCAAGATGTGCGAAAGACCGCCTTTACCGTCTCAGTTGATCTGGCCCAAGGAATCACTACTGGAGTCAGCGCGCAAGAGCGCACCGCAACAATTCGCGCACTGGGTAGTGCCAGATCGCTACCAACAGATTTCATTCGCCCGGGACATATTTTTCCACTGATTGCTAACGGTCAAGGGCTGGCTGCACGTAAGGGACATACCGAAGCCGGTGTGGCACTTGCCGAACTCACCGGCTCATATCCGGCGGCGCTGCTCTCAGAGATTGTGGCAGCAGATGGTTCGATGGCGCGCGGCCAAGAGCTACTTGATTTTGCACATGAGCACCAGATTCCGATTGTTTCAATTGCCGATATCTATGAATATCAGATCAAGTTAGAACATGTTCCAACGCTGGTGAACTATCCGGCTTATGATTTTGAATGGGTCAAGGTTCAGCTGCGAAATACCGAATGGGATATTGCAACGTATCCATCGCTAAAACACCGCGAACAAGTAGTGATGCGCTATGGCCGAGAAGATAAAGTGCCGATGGTGCGCATTCACTCGGAATGTTTCACCGGTGATGTGGTGCACTCACAGCGCTGTGATTGTGGGCAACAGCTTGATGCTGCAATTGCTGCCATTGAAGCCTATGGCTGCGGATACATTATCTATATGCGCGATCACGAAGGTCGTGGCATTGGATTGACCGAGAAACTTAAGTCCTACACCTTGCAAGATCAGGGGCTGGACACAGTCGATGCCAATTTAGAGCTGGGCCATGTCATCGATTCTCGTGATTGGTCGGAGGCAATAGCCATCTTAAAAAACCTCAAGGTGAGCTCAGTGAAGTTACTAACTAATAACCCAGAGAAGATAGCTGCGGTCACAGAATATGGAATCACCTGCGAGCAGGTCTCCCTTGCCATTGAAAGCAATGAATATAACGAGAAGTACCTATCTACTAAGCGCGATCGTCTTGGACATACACGTACACAAGGGAGCAAATAAATGGCTGGTAAGGCACCTGCAATCACAGTTCCGCAACTACCCAAGGCAAAGGTGGCCATCATCTCTTCCTCCTGGCATCTAGATATTTGTAGTGATCTAGTTGCTGGTGCCACCCGCGCGCTGGAGGCGGCCCAGGTGAAGAAGATCAAGACCATCTATGTCCCAGGTTCCTTTGAGATTCCACTTGCCGCCCAGAAGATGTTTGAAAAGGGATATGACGCAGTCGTTGCGGTGGGGCTGGTGCTTAAAGGTGAAACCCCACACTTTGATTATGTCTGCCAAGGCGTGACCCAAGGCGTGATTGATGTGCAGTTAAAGTGGTCGAAGCCGATTGGCTATGGCGTGCTCATGTGTGAAAACCTGGAGCAAGCGATTGCGCGCTCGGGGCGCCCAGGCAGTAAAGAAGATAAGGGATATGACAGCGCTATTGCAGTGCTGAAATTACTTGAGCTGTAATTACTTCTTTGCCGTGGCCGCAGGTGATGGATAGATCTTCTGCACGGTGGAGTAGACACCCAGTGCTAAGCCGGCGTTAAAAGAACCGGCGAGCAGAGCGTTGAGATTATCAATCTCAATTTTTCTCGAAGGTATCTCGTAGTACTTAAAGTTCTTCTCGCACTTTTTGCCTGCTAGCGGCACGGTAATAATGGGTGGCTTGGTATTGGGCCCGCTCGGAAACAGGCGCAGACACATCGAGATAGGCTCTTTTTTAGTGGCGCTCTGTGCTGCGGGCGCAGCTGAAGTCAAGGCAAGCACTGGGCTCAGCACTAGTGCACTAATAGATATGTATGTGGCTCTGGCTCTGTTCATGGGCGTGAGTATAGATGTGAGTTTGATATCACCGACACCCGCGGGAGTCGGGCTCCCTTGAAATTTCTGCGCGCTGAGCCTACATTTGCGTCCCCACGTCGGGCAAACTTTTACGAAAAGGAAAAGGAACAATGAAAGCATCAGTACTTCATAAATACGACGAGTCTCTTACCGCAAGTAACTGGGTCACATATGAGGATGTTCCAGATCCAAAGATCACCAAGCCAACAGATGTGCTCGTAAAGATCGGTGGCGCTGGCGTTTGCCGCACCGACCTGCACGTTATCGAAGGTCAGTGGCGATCACGTATGGATCCAGATGGCAAGACCCTACTTCCATACATCATGGGCCATGAAAACGCTGGCTGGGTTGAAGAAGTTGGCTCCGAAGTTGTTGGCCTTAAAAAAGGTGATCCAGTAATTTTGCACCCACGTCTATCTTCTGGTTTTGAAATTGAACACCGTCGCGGTGAAGATATGCACGGCACTGGAACATTTCCTGGAGTAAGTGAGAACGGTGGGTACGCCGAGGCACTTGTCACCAGCGTTCGCAACATTGTTGCTCTTCCTAAATCACTCGCTCCTAAGGCAGTTGCTGCGTACGCAGATGCTGGACTTACTGCTTATCACGTTGCTAAGAAAGCATCTCGCACACTTTTGCCAGGTCAGTTTGTTGTGGCTATTGGTGCAGGTGGACTTGGCCACATCGGAATTCAATGCTTGAAGGCAATGTGCGCTGCTGAAATTATCGTCGTTGACATGTCAGATATGGCACTGAAGTTGGCGAAAGAGAGCGGTGCTGATCATGTAGTGAAGGCCGATGGCAATGAAGTCGAAGCTGTAATGCAGCTGACAAAGGGCTTTGGCGCTGAAGCAGTCATCGACTTCGTGGGTGAAAAGGGCTCAACTAAGAAGGGTCTGGAAATGACTCGCGCTCTTGGTAATTACTACATCGTTGGCTATGGCGAGAACATCACAATCTCAGCACTGGACCTCATCACTACCGAGCGCAATATCGTCGGTAACTTGGTGGGCACATGGGCAGATCTCAACGAGCTTATGTCCTTAGCTGATCGCGGCTTAGTTCACCTTTCAACTGTTGAGTATGCGCTTAAGGATGCTGATCAGGCGCTGCATGATCTCAACGCTGGAAAGATTAAGGGTCGCGCAATTCTGATTCCTTAAAATCAAAGAAGTTCTAAGTACTACCTTGTTAAGTCTCGGATCCACCTCATCGAAGGAGATGAACTGCCCGTGAAGAAGATTGAAATCGCGCAGTTCGGTGGCTCCGAGACTTTGCAATTGGTAGATGCACCTATCCCTACCCCTACAGGGACCCAGTTACTGGTGAAGGTGGCTGCCGCTGGTGTGAATTTCTTGGATATCTACCAGAGACAAGGCGCTCCGATTTACGGAATTACCCCGCCTTACACCCCGGGCCTTGAAGGTGCTGGAGTTGTGGAAGCGGTGGGTAGTGATGTCACAGCATTTACTGTGGGCGATCGCGTTGCCTGGACGATGGCGCTTGGAAGTTACGCCGAATATTTAATTGTGGAGCAAGCAAAAGTTGTCAGCGTTCCACAAGGTTTAGATTTAGTAGAAGTAGCAGCCTTTATGTTGCAGGGGCTGACGGGGCATTATCTGACTTACTCTACCTATGACATTAAGCCAGGGGATATCGCACTCGTACATGCTGCAGCTGGTGGTACCGGAAGTTTGCTGGCGCAAATAATTTTACTTAAAGGTGGAATCGTCATTGGCACGACATCATCAGATGCCAAGGAAGCCAACGTTCGCGCACTGGGCGTGCAACACGTTATTAGATATGACCGCGAGAATTTTCTAGATGAAGTAAAGAAAATTACCGATGGTCGCGGGGTAGATGTTGTCTATGACGGAGTGGGCGCGAAAACTTTCGATCAATCACTTCTTTGCCTTAAGCCCCGGGGGATGATGGTGCTCTTTGGCGCAGCGAGCGGGGCGGTTCCACCATTTGAACTGATGCGCTTAAATGCTGCTGGTTCACTATTTATTACTCGGCCAACACTTGCCCATCATGTGGGCGATGCAGCCGAGTTTGCCATGCGCAGTAAGGCGATCTTTGATTTATTACTCCAAGGTAAATTATCGGTGCGCATCGATAAGCGATATCCCCTGGCTGATGCGCATAAGGCCCACGATGATCTGGCCAGCGGCAAGACCAGCGGCAAACTCATCCTGGTTCCTTAGACTTATCACCCCATAAGCCCCCGGTTTCCGGCAGCGCCTGTGAGCGTGGGTCTTGCACAAATCGTGATACAAAAGTTATGAAAAAACCTTCTCCCGTCCCTAGGGGCAGCCTTAGTGTTTGCCTCCTCCGGTAGGGCCTTACCTGCGTATGCAGCCATGGGTTCTTACCGGCGGCAAGAGGTCAAGAATGTGCACTGACTGCAAATGATTTTTCCTTACCGGGAAAAGTTGGTTGTAAGAGTGCACCTATCACTCAATGGAGAGGTTACACATGCAAAAAAGCAAAAAGTTGCGTGCTCTAGCAGTTGTAGTTCCTACAGTAATGATTTCATCATTACTCGCAGGTTCATTTACAACCGGAGCTACAGCAGCAGATTCAGGAATGGGACCTGGTCCTAAGGTAAAGAAGGCGTCAGTTGCTAAGGGATCATTGATTGATTACACAAAGCAGCCATACACACCTAAGGCATACGCATCAGCTGCCAAGGTAAAAGACGGAACTCAGGATTGCTCTTACTACAACACGAGCATGAAGGATTATTCAGGACAGAAGATCACTGTTCTTGCTCCACCTCCACCTAACATGGGTGAGCCAATGGAACAACACGGCGCTGAGTTCGCAAAGCTCACTGGCGGAAAAGTTATTATTCAGCACGTTCCAATCGGAGATCTATATCCAAAACAACAGACTGCATTCCAGACCGGCGTAAGCCCATGGGACGTTGTTGTTAACTTCTCTAACTGGATCGGTGATTTCCAGGCGTACTACTACGACATTCCTACTAAGTACACATCAGGCAATGGCGAATTAGCCTCAATGCTTCCTTTGTACAAGGGAATCTACTCATGGAACGGAAAGACAAAGTTCTTCGGAATCGATGCTGACCGCCACTTCCTTAAGTACCGTACAGACGTCATTGAAGATCCAGCAGCTGCTGCGTTCTACAAGAAGGAGACAGGCAAGACACTTGGAGTTCCAAAGACTTGGGCTGAGTACAACTTGCAGGCTTCAACATTTAACGGATACAAGGCAAAGGCACAGCCAGCAGGCGTTGCATTTGCTGGATCATCTGAAATCACAAAGCGCGATGACTTGATGTCAACAGCGTTTATCAACCGTGTTGCACCTTATGCAAAGAATCCAAACGTTAAGACTGGCTTCTGGTTCGATAAGAACATGGTTCCACAAGTTAACAACCCAGGATTCGTTCGCGGATTAACTGAGTTCGTTGCTTCAGCTAAGTACTGGCCACAAGGTGGTGGAAACTTCGGTCTCTCTGACGAAATTACATCATTCTCACGTGGTGATAGCTTGTTCAGCTACACATGGGACGATGCATGGTCAGCTTCAAATCAGTCTGACAGCGCAATCGTTGGCCAAGTAAAGGCTGCACCAAACCCTGGCGCAGAGACAGTATGGAACAGCGTTACCAAGAAGTGGGATACACCTGCTGGTGGCGTTAACCGTGCTCCTTACATCGCATGGGGTTGGTCATCATCAATTCCGGTAGCTTCAAAGAACAAGCAAATGGCACTTGACTTCCTTTGCTTCTTCGCTAACCGCGCTAACCACGCAATTGACCTAACAATCGGACGTACAGGTGTTAACCCATCTCGTACCGAAGACTTCACTACAGATTTCTGGGTGAAGGGTCTTGGTTGGACAACAGAAGCTACTCAGTCATGGATCGACACAATGAACAACTACACCAATGCTAAGAACCGCGTATTTGACCTTCGCGTTCCTGGTAACGGTCAGTTCATGGGTGCGATTGCAGACGGTGTTGCACTGGCGCTAGCGGGTCAGAAGACACCTCAAGCAGCAATGGACGAAGTCGCAGCTAAGTGGGTTGAAATCCTCAACACAATTGGTAAAGACAAAGTCAAGGCTGCTTACCAGAACGTGATCAAGCTCGAGAATTCGTAAGAATTCGTTAGCTAGTTCGGCTTAGCGACAAGATCGTGGGGGCCAATCGCCAATCGGCGAGAAACCCCCACGGTCTTGTCTCTGGCTTTTTGCCTACGATTTGATTTTTCTTATTTTTTTTAAGAGAGTTAGCACCTAATATTGTGAGGAGAGCATTTCATTGACGAGCAAGTTTTATAAGCGGCTCTTCCTACTTCCAGGGTTGCTTTTACTTATAGCAATCATCATCTTCCCACTGCTCTTCACAATTCGAGTGAGTATGGCGAACTGGAATGTTTCGCAATCAGGTTTGGATTGGGCAGGCGGCGTCAACTGGGCTCGAATGTTCCACGATGCCAATTTCTGGTCCTCCCTCTTTAGACTTTTCTACTTCTCATTTATTACCACATCACTGCAGTACGTGCTCGGCTTCGCTGCAGCCATGTATGCCTGGAAGGGATTTGCTTCGCGCAGATTCTTTAGAGTGTTATGGCTTGTACCGCTAATGACCACACCGAGTGTGATGGCGATTGTCTGGCGCTCAATCTTTAGAGAAGATATTGGAGCCGCAAATGGCTTCCTCCACCTATTCGGCGTACATGCAGTTGCATGGTCAACCCAAATTTTCCCTGCGACAGTGACAATTACGATTGCTGAAGTCTGGCAGTGGACACCATTTATGTTCCTTATTTTATTGGCAGGACTCCTCAGCTTGCCGAAAGAGCAATTCTTATCAGCCGAAATAGATGGCGCTACTCCGTGGCGCACATTCTGGAGTATTACCTTCCCACTGATGGCACCTATTAGTATCGGTGCAATTATTATTCGCCTGATTGAAGCTTCAAAGATCTTCGACTCAATCTTTAACCTCACTTCAGCTGGACCAGGAAACTCAACTGAAACTCCGGCCTACTACCTCTATACCCGAGGCCTGCGTGAATTCCAGATTTCTTACGGCGCCACGATGGGCTTGATGTATCTGATCTTGGCAATTCTGACTCTTACTATTCTGGGTCAAATCTTCGCCCGTGTATCTAAGCCGAGAGGACTCTAAATCATGTCAAAAATATTTAAGTACTCTTTTATCTTAATCTGGAGCACATTTGTACTTACCCCCCTCTCCTGGGCGCTGATTACAAGCTTTAAGCCACCAGCAGCTGTTAATAATGGCGCGACATTTATCCCATGGCTTCAATTCCAGCCAACTCTTGACGGCTGGAAGGACATCACTGGAATCTCTGGCTATGCCAATTTATTTCCGCCGCTGATCAATAGCGCAACGGTGACTTTCTTCTCCACCTTAGTGAGTTTAACTTTTGGTTGTATGGCCGCCTACGGACTCTCACGCTTTTCATATGGCTGGAAGCACTATAAGAATCCAGACATTATCTTCTTCTTTATCTCCCAAAGGATTATGCCGCCGGCAGTGTTGGCTGTTCCATTCTTTATTCTTCTTAAGACCCTCCACCTTTTAGATACGAAGGTGGGCTTGGTTCTGGTCTTAACTTCAGGGCTCATGCCAATCGTGGTCTGGCTCTTGGTGGACTTCTTTAATCAGCTACCGAAAGAGATTGATGAGATGGCGATGCTGGAAGGATGCAATCCTTTTGAGGCCTTTGTGCGCACCATTCTTCCGCTCGCTAAACCTGGTCTTACCGTGGCTGGAATGTTTGCAATTATCTTCGGGTGGAATGATCTCTTCTTTGCACTCGTTCTCACCTTCACCAATGTTCAGACCTTGCCGGTGGCAGTGGTTGCTCTCAATGGAACAGTGACGCCATTCTGGACACTCTGTGCATCTGCAATCTTCTCAATCTTGCCACTTGTTGGCCTTGCCTTTGTAGTTGAACGATTCCTTTCTAAGGGCGGATTTGCCGGAGCTGTGCGATGAAGGGTTCTACAATGAATTTGAACTTGCTTAACGTGAGCGTTGAAGAGGAAAAAGAGGTAATCCTTAAGGATATTTCTTTTGATTTCCAACCTGGAAAAATTTATGTACTCATTGGAAGAACAACTTCTGGCAAGACATCGCTCATGAGAACTATCGCTGGCCTGATTGAGCCAACTGATGGCGAGATTTTTCTTGGGCAAGAGCGACTAGATGAAGTTCCGATCTGGAAACGTGGAATTGCGATGGTTTATCAGCAATTCATTAACTATCCTCACCGCACGGTTCTTAACAACGTTGAATTTCCTTTGCTGCGCGCTGGCGTCTCTAAGGCTGATGCCAAAGCGCAAGCCATGGCGATGCTAGAAAAGGTAGGGCTGACTGAGTTTAAAGATCGCAAGCCAGCTCAGCTATCTGGTGGACAACAGCAGCGCGTTGCTATT
>CAIXKQ010000028.1 GCA_903920065.1 uncultured Actinomycetes bacterium | reverse complement strand
GAGACCATTCAAAGCTGGAGCGAACCAGTTGACCATAAAGCACGAGGGTTGATGCGGATTCAGATGATTGCTCGAGCTGAGAATTTCCGTGGGGTTTCAGGAACTGTCCGTCGTGGAAGTTTCAGTAAAGGTGATGAAGTTACGATTTTTCCAAGCATGCAGAAGGCAAAGATTTCCTCGATAGTTACCTTTAACGAAGAGAGTGCGCACGCCCCCACTGATTCGGCAGTCACTTTGGTACTAACACCTGAAGTTGATGCGACCCGCGGTGACATCATCGCCCAGTCAACTGAAGATTTAATACCTTCAGATCGCTTAGCTGCCCATGTTGTGTGGCTTAACGAAGAACCCCTCCTTCATAGCAGATCATATTTACTCGTTAGTGGTGCAACCACGACCCCGGCAATTGTCACAAAAATCCGCCACAAGATTGATGTGAATACGGGTGAACATATTTCTTCAGATGTACTACAAATGAATGAAATTGGCGATGTTGAAGTAGCCACCGATATCCCGGTAGTCATGCGCCCTTATACAGATTCGAGAGAATTTGGTAATTTCATTCTTGTCGACCGACTGACCTTAAAGACAGTTGGCGCTGGAATGGTCCGTCACTCTCTTCGACGCGCTTCCAATGTCACACACCAGGATTATGAGATTACTAAAGCCCAACGTGGAGTCCAAAAGTCTCAGAAAGCGCGCGTAATTTGGCTCACCGGTCTTTCAGGTTCAGGTAAGTCAACAATTGCTAACGCGCTAGAGCAACGCTTGTTCGCATCGGGTGCACACGCATATGTACTAGATGGTGACAACTTACGATTAGGCCTAAATATGGATCTCGGATTTACACCAGAAGATCGCGCCGAGAATGTGCGACGAGTATCTGAAGTTGCAAAGCTAATGGTTGATGCTGGCCTAATTGTCATTACCGCTCTGGTAAGTCCATTTGAGGTCGACCGACAGCGCGCAAAGAGTATCTTTGACGATGGTGAGTTCCTGGAAGTTTTTGTTGATACACCAGTTGAGACATGTCGTTCCCGAGATCCGAAAGGTTTGTATAAGAAATCTGCTGCTGGACAGATTCCAAACTTCACTGGTGTGGGACAAGACTATGAAAGACCTCTCGCTCCAGATTTACACCTTGATGGAACTGCGTCGGTCGCAGACAATGTGGAGAAAATAATTAAGATTCTGCTATGAATTGGCTTCTCTTTGCATTCGTTGGATTACTAGCCCAATTAATTGATGGTTCTTTGGGTATGGGATTCGGTCTGACAAGCTCGACGCTCTTAGTCACCCTAGGTGCATCTGCGGCTGTTGCCTCTACCGCGGTCCATATAGCTGAAATTGGTACGACGCTGGCATCAGGAGCTTCCCACTGGCATGCCGAGAATATAGATAAGAAGATTCTTCTCAGGTTAGCTATTCCTGGAGGAATTGGGGCTTTCTTAGGGGCCACATTCCTTTCATTTATCGATCTATCTAGTTCAAAGATATTTATCTCAACGCTATTACTTTTCTTAGGCTTCTTACTTCTCTATCGCAATGTATTTAAGACCGAACCACAAACTAATTTGTTGGAGATAAAAAATCCACGCTTTCTCACCTACCTTGGTTTCACCGGTGGATTTGTTGATGCATCAGGTGGTGGAGGTTGGGGGCCAATTGTTACGCCAACTCTGATGACAACGACAACAACTGAACCTCGTAAAGTTATCGGAACAGTGAGTGCAGCAGAATTTGTCGTTGCACTTTCTGCTTCTGCCGGATTCTTGGCACAGATTGGACGGATTGATATTAATTGGTCAACAGTTGGCGGATTGGCACTTGGTGGAGTCATTGCCGCCCCAGTTGCAGCGCGCCTAGTTGGCCGCTTGCCCGCAAAGTATCTTGGAATAGTTGTAGCGGTAGGAATTATTATTTTGAATGCAATCCAGATAATTCGTGCGTAAAACTCGCTGAAACACGCATTAGTTGCAAGTTTTTACCACTTCATAGATAATTGGTTTGCGTTCATTCGCAAAACCAAAGGAGAGTACTTCTCAAACGGTTTCTAAATCAGAAACATTTGCCGTACAGCTTTACAATGACTACACAAGCAGCGATTCAATCGCAACATGCAGCAACACACCGATACGTACCGTCCACATCAACACCTGTTTCGCCAGAGAAAGTAGCTTCTGTACTTAAGGCTGAATGGGAATTATTCACACAAGGCAGCAAAGCATCTGAGACTGAGAGCAAGCGGGCATTTAACTCACTGCCACTTGGCGTCACCTCTAGCTTCCAGCACTGGGATCCCTACCCGATCTCCATCTCTTGCGCCAAGGGCGCATATATGACCGATGTCGACGGTCGCCAACTACTCGACCTCTCTATGGGCTTTGGCGCAATGCTCGCCGGCCACTTGAACCCAATTGTGAATGAAGAGATTGAAGCCTCCCTGAAGCAGGGCATGCTCTTCGTGACTCCTTCCCCGACCTCAACTGATGCAGCAGAACGAATCTGTAAGCGCTTTGGAATCGACCAAGTTCGATTTACTAATTCAGGCACTGAATCGACGATGTATGCCGTCCGCGTTGCCCGCTCTGCAACCAAGAAGATGGGAATTCTTAAAGTTGAGGGTGGCTACCACGGTAGCTATGACCCATTTGTAGTTTCTTCCAAGCCACCGGTTGCAGAAGCTGGAGACGCTGAAGAGCCAACTCCTTATATTGATTCAAATCTGGTGCCGGGAGATATCTATGTCGTTCCATTTAATAACATTGAAGCACTCGAGCGTATGTTTGCAAGCAACGCAAATAAAATTGCCTGCTTCATCGTCGAACCTGTTCTAGAGAACATTGCAATTGTTCTTCCTGATGCAGGTTATCTCGAGCGAGTTCGTGAACTCTGCG
>CAIXKQ010000027.1 GCA_903920065.1 uncultured Actinomycetes bacterium | reverse complement strand
TAATTACTTCTTAGGTTCCGGTGGTATCTCGCCAACTTTAGCTTTCAGCGCTGCGACTGCTTTCACGGGAGATAAATCATTTCCGTTCTTCCAGGCATCTAAATATTTCCATGGCAGAACTTCTCCGCGACGCACCCACCAGGTATCAGCAGGTGTCGGCCAAGAAATTCCAAAGTGAAGATGTGGCGATGTTCCGCGCGCACTTCCAGTAGCTCCAATTGCTCCCAGGATGCGACCTGCGGTAACTGCAACGCCGGGCTGAATGCTAAGCGGAATGGATCGCAGATGTGAACCGTAGTAACGAACACCATCTTCGCCAATGATGGAAACGTATAGTCCCCCGCGATCAATTCCTAGATTTGGCGGGCTCTTCCAGAGATCTACTCGATTAACTTCATCTACTACGCCGTTAATGGGTGCTACAAACTTACAGCCCGCCTTTGCCAGAATATCTGTTGCGGCATAGTCATGGTGGGCTCGTGCATAGTTCACTTCGCAATTTGCCACTGGAAAGAGATACACGGGCGCCGCATATGCCAAAGGCGCAGAACTAAGAAGTATGAGCGCAATAGTAATTTTCTTGAGCATGTGGGCAAGAGTAACTAAGTGAAACTTAATTCTTTAGTGCGGCGCGGTCTAACCTAGCTGTGACTATCATGTGAGGAACTGTCAGCGCCCAGATTGTGACCAAGGTCAACCACAAGAACTTGTCACTGAGATCTTGTTGTGAAAAGCCAGCCAAGATAACGACAAAGATAAGTGTTCCGACAAGTGCTGGCAGCCCTGGAATAACGGCGGCCACAAATGCCTGACCAGGGCGTCCTCGAAGGTAAGCACTCTCTGAATTAGGTAAGAGTGAGGTAAGTCGAGCGGTATGACGCATTGCATGCCAACAACCGAAGTAGACAGCAAATGCCACAAGTGGTGGCGCAAAAGAGGCAAGGGCAGCTAAGAGCAGAATGTCGAGTGCATCTCGATATCGCTTGCGTTGGAGCAGTGCCAGAAGGCAAAGAGTTGTTACTACGGCAACTGCCATCAGAATTTCAGTGGTAAATCCGCTGTGCCAATTAATTAACGCAGGGTTAACTTTTTCCAGCGCATCAGTACTGCGGCTGTTAACCAGTGGGATGGCAACCGGAAGCAGGCCTGCTGCTGGGGCATAGAACCAGGCCGGTATTCGCGAACTGCCATCGAGTGCATCTTTCTCACTTAAGAATGCTGCATCTCCAATTCCAAAGTGGGTGGCACTCATGAGAACAACAAAGATGAATCCCCAAACATTCCACCGCAGAATCGCAAAAATTGCAAGGAGCGCAATTGCCACATAGATAATGACAAAGATTGCCATCCGAATTGGAGCGGACTTGGGAAGTGTCACCAGGTGATCCATTGCTCCATGTGGGATTCCAATACCCAGGGCAGCAGTTGCCAAAACTAACTGCCAGCCCAGTGAGTCAGCTCCAAGCCACTGCGAGAAGAGAAGTGAGAGCACGGTAGCGATGGCAACCACCGCGCTGGAGAGAATACGGACCCGGCTAAAGAGCCGTAATTTTGTCTCTACCATGACGAGCACATTAGCAATTTTTCAGAGACTTATATGCAAAAATGCGAGCATGAAACAGTGGTCTTATATGGCGATGCTCATATTTACCTTCTGCGGCTCGGCCTGGCTGGAAATCTATTTAAAGACTGGTGTTTTCCGTCGCATCAAACGAGTAGCAATTAGCGTTTTGCCCATCAGTATTTTTTTTCTGGCATGGGATGCGTATGCCATCGCACAAGGTCATTGGTTCTTCGATCGTGCACAAATCTTAGGAATTTATGGCCCACTCAATATTCCGCTAGAGGAATATATTTTCTTTATGGTCATTCCGATGGCGGGTATCTTTACCATTGAAGGCGTCACCACCGTTAAACCACACTGGCGTAAAGATGAGTTTGGCGAATGATTTACTCCGATATTGCAATTACCGCATTTGCCATAGCGGTTATGGCAGACCTCTTTCTCTTTAAAACTTCCATGCTGACGCGCCCAGCATTCTGGACTTCGTATGCAATCATCTTGCCATTCCAGTTTCTGACAAATTGGTGGCTCACCTCGAGAAATATCGTCATGTATAACCCTGATTCAATTGTGGGGCTTCGGTTTTTCTCAGCGCCTGCAGAGGATGTTCTCTTCGGATTCGCACTTGTATTGAGTGTGATGGGAATGTGGGAGTTCTGGGGACGCAGAGGGATGCAGCGACACTAACTCGCTGCCGTACCCCGTAAGATTGCGCCGGACGAGGCGGTAGCTCAGT
>CAIXKQ010000026.1 GCA_903920065.1 uncultured Actinomycetes bacterium | reverse complement strand
TTGCAAGAAGGCAGAAAGTGAGCCACCGCTACGAGCGAACTTTGCCGCCTCATCCATAAAGCGATCAAGGTGGCGCCGGCCATGTGTGCCACCATCTCGCAACATCACTTCACTTTCTAAGTTCAGATAGCGTTCGATTTCAACGATGAGATCAGTAATGGGTGCAGATGCGCGAGAACGAAGCCTGCGTAGGTCGGATGCGAAAGTTGCAAGTCGTTGGTAGCCAGCGCTGCTGAAGTTAGATTTGTCGCACTTCTCAATTTCATCCAGGGCGTCAATCACACTTCCAATAAACTGATCATCGGCTTCAGCCGATGCTGGGTTTCCGGCAACAATGTTCTTCACAATGCTGCGGCTATCAGATGAGAGCGCTTCTGAGCGCGAGCGTGCAAAGCGACCAAGGGCGGCAATATCGCGCGGGCCTAAGTTAATGCGCGCTCCGGTTAAGTGACGCATCAGTGATGCACCAGCACTGGGATTGTTAATAATTTTGAGCATCGCCACCAAATCTGCAACTTCTGGAACATGCACAAGTCCGCCTAAACCAAGGACTTCCGAGGGTATCCCGGCCTTTGCTAGCGCCTCTTGAATGAGTGCTATCTGCGCCCGCTTTCGCACCAAGACCGCGAAGGTGCGTGGAACTTTTTGGTGCGGTTGTAAGCGACTTGGGTTATTCCACAGCTGTGTGAAGTATTCAGAAATTGCCGTTGCCTCTGCCTCAACGTTTTCAAAGATTCCGCAGGTGAGATCACCAGCACCTGCATGTTCGTGTGGCTTCAGCGCAGCAACGTTAATTCCTTCGAGTTCTCGCACGCCAGCCGAGATTTCATTTGCCAGAGCGAGAATTGATTTATCGTTTCGATAGGTGGTCAGTAATTCATATACCTTCTTACCGGTAGCACCGTCGGCCTTTGGAAAGTTTGTATTAAAGGCGCTAATCGTTCCAGAGGATGCACCGCGCCAGGTATAGATAGATTGGCAAGGGTCACCGACGGCGGTAACAGGATGGCCGCCACCGAAGAGCGCTGAAAGCAAACGCACCTGTGATTGCGACGTATCTTGATACTCATCAAGAAGTACAACTGGATATTTAGCGCGCTCTAATACCCCGACATCTGCAAAGTTAACTGCAATATCTGCAGCCAGTGCTATCTGATCATCAAATGAGAGTTCACCTGATTTTCTTCGTTCCTCCAAAAATGCTTGCATCATTGGCAGCATGGCAATGCGCTGGTTAAGAACTTTTACCACCTTACGTGTCTCTTCGTTAGTTGCACCCGTCATCTGTGCAAGTTGCTCAAGAACTTTCTCATCCGCGCCTCGGATCTGATCAACGCTCACGCGATGTTCTAAGACCATTGAGGTAAGGCCCAGTAAGTCTTTGACCACAGTACTGGCAGCATCATTTGTATTAAAAATGCCGTCATCCCACTCGCGGACCAACTTGTTGGCAGACATCCAGAGCGCTGCTTCACCCAGTGGCTGCACATCAGCATCGATGCCATAACGAATTGCATGTTCACTGAGCAACCGCCCGGCATAGGAGTGATAGGTAGTAACTGCAGTCTCAAGGCTGCTAAATGTGCGCTCTATGCCTTGCTTATCTGCTGCCTGCTGAAATTGGCGTAGGCGTTTGCGAATTCGGGTATTGAGTTCACCAGCGGCCTTGCGGGTGAAGGTAAGGCCAAGAATTTGATCAGGGCGGACGAAACCATTGGCCACTAAATACACAACGCGCGCGGCCATGGTTTCAGTCTTGCCAGAGCCGGCGCCAGCAATGACAACAGCTGGTTCAAGTGGATTATCAAAGATAGAGATGATGGGGCGCTGCTCATCAGATGGAAGATGAAAAGTGGGATCAATCGAGATAATCATCTTCGCTACTTCATCAGGGGTGTATTTCTCAATCATTGGTGCACCGCCTTGCCTTCAAGATAGAGCGGGCATGAAGGTTTGACCTTGCAACCCTTACACATATCGTTCTTGCGTGCAGTAAATGAGGCACCACCCATACCAACGGCAATCTCTTCCAGGATAGTTTGAGTGGCAGCAACATCAACCAACGCATCTTGTTCGCGGGTGCTATAGCTCTTATTTTTACTTGCCAGATAGACAAGCTGGGCGCCAGAGACGGCAGTTGATGTTAACTTCTCGGCAAAGCCATCTAGAACAACACCGAGCTGGTAACAAGC
>CAIXKQ010000025.1 GCA_903920065.1 uncultured Actinomycetes bacterium | reverse complement strand
GCATGATCTCAAGAATGATGACAACAAATAAAATGTCGTTAATTCCTTGAATCATGCCAAGTGGGAAGAAGGGTCTCGTTTCAATGAGGCGTTGCAAGGTGTATCCGGCAGCTAAGATAGAGATGACAAATAAAGCCAACCCAAGAAACCCATGCAAGAGATCTTCGAGCTTATCTATGAAATTTGTTGGAATCAGAGACTCATCGTTTGTGAGTAATCCCTTTACAGACTTATATTTCACAACTACCACCCTTGTTAGCCATAACTAAGGGTAGGTGCAGGCATTAAGCCCCGCAACATTTTGCTCATCTGAGTCCTTTTGCATCCGTTGGCGAAAACTTTCTGATTACCCAATTCCCATCGGCTCGGGTATTTTTGGCTCTATAACGCTGGTGGAGGGCTCTGAGATGAAACCAATTAACGAGGACGAACTCAAGGCTCGCCTTGATCCACTTTCTTATGCAGTTCTTCGTGAAGGTGCTACTGAGCGAGCTTTTACGGGGCAATACACAGACACCGAGACAATCGGTAGCTATCTGTGCAAAGCCTGCGACAACGTTCTCTTCTCATCTGAGACTAAATTTCATTCTGGATGTGGTTGGCCATCTTTTTATGCACCGACTGCAGATGATGCAGTTACTTTGATTGAAGACCGTTCGCTAGCACCACGCATTCGCACCGAGGTGCGTTGTGCCAAGTGTGATTCACATCTTGGTCATGTCTTTTCCGGTGAAGGCTATGACGTCCCCACAGATGAGCGTTGGTGTATTAATTCGGTATCACTCGTGCTCCAGGAGAAAAGTAACTAGTTAACACTTTTTGGCCTGATTGCCTGCGACTACAAGAAATTACTGTAATCAACCTTCAGACACCGATCCATCACCACATTCATTCCAGCTGCAGTTCCTGCCTCTAAAACTTCTGGGCTAGTAATTCCGAGCTGAAGCCAGATTGCATCTGCGCCAACTACGATTGCATCTGCAAGAACTTCCATGCAGTCACTAGGTTTTCTAAAGACATCAACTAAGTCGATATGTTCTGGGATTTCACTCAGTGAGTGATAAACCTTTTCTCCAAGTGCTGTCTCCAGCATCGGATTTACAAGAAAGATTGTGTAATGCGAGTGCTCGAGTAAGTATTTGGCCACACCATAACTTGGCCGCTCAGGCTTATCTGAAACTCCCACTATCGCAATCGTTCTCGATTTCTTAAGTAGGTCACGAATCTGGGTGTTATCAGTCACGGCGCCAGGCATGGGTTAATCATAAAGGGGATAGTGGGGCGTAAACTCAGCCCTAATGTTTCGAAAAATAATTGACCTCTTTAAGAACCGGAAGAACTGGGTTCGCCAGATTCTGGTCGCCGGTTTAGCAGGAGGCGTTGCTTGGTTTGTGGGAGATCTACTCATCAAAGATGGTGGGGTAGTTGCCGCCATCGTCTGCACTTTGAGTATTCGTATTTCCTTACATAAATCTATGCGCGAGGGTTTTGGCCAAATTGTTGGAACAGCTGTAGGTGCAGGTATCGCACTCTTTACCGTCAGTGTCTTTAACTTTGGCTTTATCGCAGTGGCCACAACCATCATTTTCTGCGCCGTCATAGCAAGAGCGCTGCATCTTGGTGAAGTTGCATCAGTAAACGTGCCGGTCACAGCGCTGATTGTTATCGGTCCAGGAATTTCTCAGAGCACCGCCTTTCATAGGCTTGGATCAACGCTCATCGGTGCCGCAATCGCAATCCTGTTTTCCTACTTTTCACATCCCAATACTCCGGTGGGACGTGCGCAAATCCAGATCAGAAGCGTGAGCACTAAAGCCGCAGCCCTCCTTGCTGAAATGTCAGAAGGTGTTGCCGCCGGTTACACCCAAAAAGATGCCGGCAGTTGGTTGGCTCGTGCGCGATTATTGGTGGAAGAAGTTCCGGCTATCCGCGCGCAATCGGTGGAAGCTCGAAGTCATGCGAGATGGTTTCCGACTGCTGAAAAAGATGAAGCCGAAGATATCTACATTGAAGGAATTGCCGCCGAGCACACCTTGGTTCAGGTGCGCATGATTGCCCGAACTCTCTTTGATTCCGCGGTAGAGGGCGGCATTGCAGATTCAACACAGAAACAAATTGCAGTTGCGCTCTCGGCTGCCAGCTATGCAATATCTGCCCACGTTGAGGTCCCGGATGACATCAATGATGATGCCTCTTCACCAACAGATGATGCACGTGAGGCAGGCTCAGTCCTGGCCGAGACGCTCATTGAAGATGGAGATGATGTTGACCAAGATCAGATTGTCCGCGGGCTCTCTATCGTTGCCAATATCGGCAGAATTGCAGATTCACTTGATCAAAACTCTCCTGCCATCACAGATGTCATCACTCCAGATGAGCCAGCCAAAGACCGAGTGCTCAAGCTTTCGCCCATGCAGCAAACTTCTACGATTAGGAATAAGATTAAGAAGTTTTTCAGGAAGTATTTCTAGGAGGAAATATGTGTAGCAAAGTGCAGTGCACCAAGTGCGCAAAGCCAACATGGCAAGGCTGCGGGGAGCATATAGAAGAGGCCTTAATGGGAGTCGCCATAGAGGATCGCTGCTCCTGTAATTAACTCATTTGCCACGGCAATTTTTCACTTTAGGCCTTAAGCCCTAGACTTCCCTCTCTACCATTGCCCCCCTAGCTCAGTCGGTAGAGTGTTTCCATGGTAAGGAAAAGGTCACCGGTTCGATTCCGGTGGGGGGCTCGAACAACAATTTAATATGCACGCCCTTGGCGGGGTAGCTCAGCTTGGTAGAGCAAGCGGCTCATAATCGCTGTGTCGTGGGTTCAAATCCCGCCTCCGCTACTAATAATCAAGTG
>CAIXKQ010000024.1 GCA_903920065.1 uncultured Actinomycetes bacterium | reverse complement strand
CACCCAGCGCGGATCAATCACTGTCACACCCACACCTTCACGGTATGCCTGTGAAGCAGCTTCTACGGCAATTGCTGCCATCGCACCGATACTGACAAGAAGCACATCAGCGCTTTCTCCTCGGTAGAGCACATCCACACCGTCGCGACGTTCGAAGGCCGGAATATCTTTGGATACTGCGCCTTTAGGAAAACGAATTGCAGTCGGTGCGTCATTAACATCGAGTGCTTCGCGCAAGGTTTCACGTAATCGCGCGGCATCACGTGGGGCTGCAACTCGCATTGTTGGAATGATTCCAGTGAGTGCTAAATCCCAGATGCCGTGATGTGAAGGTCCATCATCGCCGGTAACTCCAGAACGATCGAGTACAAAAGTGACACCGGCCTTGTGGAGTGCAACATCAAGGAGGAGTTGATCAAAGGCGCGATTGAGAAATGTCGAATAGACGGCAATGACCGGGTGAAGACCGGTAAATGCCAGTCCGGCCGCACTGGTGACGGCATGTTGTTCAGCTATTCCAACATCAATGGTGCGCATCGGAAACTTCTCTTGGAACTTATCTAGGCCAGTAGGCCCGAGCATTGCCGCTGTGAGGGCGACGATATCTTCGCGCTCTTCACCGATTGCGAGCATCTCCTCAGAAAAAATATTGGTCCAGCTGGTTGTTGACTTGCCCAATGGAGTTCCGGTCTCCGGATCCACAATGCCCACGGCGTGGAACTTCTCCGCTTGATCTGCAACGGCAGGTTGATGACCCTTACCTTTTTCGGTAATCACATGAACCAAGACTGGTTGACCAAATTCTTTCGCCTGGGTCAGCGCGCGCTCCATCGCGACTAAATCATGTCCGTCAATAGGCCCAACATATTTAAGTCCAAGGTCTTCAAACATACCTTGTGGCGCAATGATGTCTTTAATTCCCTTCTTCATGCCGTGAAGGGTTTCATAAATCGGATTTCCAACAACTGGAGTATGGGTGAGAACCTCTTTGCCCCAATCAAGGAACTTCTCATAGCCACGAGTAACTCGAAGAGTTGCCAGATATGTGGCTAGCCCACCGATAGTCGGTGAGTAAGAACGTTCGTTGTCATTGACAATAACGACAAGATTGCGCTCATTTGACGCTGCAATGTTGTTCAGGGCCTCCCATGACATACCACCAGTGAGCGCTCCGTCGCCAACAACTACAACAACGCTGCGATCGAGTTGATTGGTGATGGCAAACCCACGAGAAATTCCATCGCCCCACGAAAGTGCGGTAGAGGCATGTGAATTTTCAATCACATCGTGTTCACTCTCGGCGCGATTGGGATATCCGGCTATTCCGCCACGTTGGCGCAGACCATCGAATTGATCGGCGCGGCCGGTAAGAATTTTGTGAACATAGGATTGATGACCGGTATCAAAGAGCACTACATCTTTTGGGGAATCAAAAGTTCTATGGATTGCAATCGTGAGTTCAACAACACCAAGATTGGGTCCAAGGTGGCCACCAGTCTTTGAAACTTTGGTGATAAGAAATTGGCGAATCTCGGCGCTGAGCTCAGTCAGCTGCTCATAGGAAAGCCCCTGAAGATCGGCAGGACTCTTTATCGATTCAAGCATCGCACCAGTCTAGATTAGCCGCGCAGTTGGCGCAGCACATACTGCATGATGCCGCCGTGGCGATAATAATCTGCCTCACCGGGTGTATCGATTCTCACCTTTGCTGTGAAGGTGATATCCCCCGCTGTGACGGTAACTTCCTTTGGAACCTGGCCGTCATTAAGTGCTACCACTCCTGTGATGGCAAAGACCTCATCACCTTTGATACCAAGTGATAGCGCGCTCTGTCCGTTAATAAATTGAAGTGGAAGAACTCCCATGCCAATTAAGTTAGAGCGGTGAATTCTTTCGAAGCTTTCCGCAATCACTGCGCGTACACCAAGTAGCGCAGTTCCCTTTCCCGCCCAGTCACGGGAAGAACCTGATCCATACTCTTTGCCAGCAAGAATTACTAAGGGAACTCCAGCTGCTTGATAGGCAACAGATGCATCATAAATAGTTGATTGCGCGCCATCTGCTAAGAAGTTGCGAGTGAATCCACCTTCGACTCCATCTAGAAGTGTGTTCTTTAGGCGGATATTGGCAAAGGTTCCACGAATCATTACTTCATGATTTCCACGTCTAGAACCGTAAGAGTTGAAATCTTTACGATCCACGCCGTTCTCTTCCAGATATTTACCGGCAGGTGAATCGGCCTTGATATTTCCAGCAGGTGAGATGTGATCAGTTGTCACAGAGTCGCCCAGAATTGCTAAGACTCGGGCTCCTGCTATATCTGTCACTGGCTTTGGCTGCGCTGGCATGCCATCGAAATATGGCGGCTTACGGACATAAGTTGATTTCGGATCCCAATCAAAAGTCTTTCCAGTTGGAGTATCGAGTGACTTCCAACGATGATCACCTTCAAAGACAGATGCATAATCTTTGGTAAACATTTCAGAGGAAATTGAAGAGTCAATGACTGACTGGATCTCAGATTCAGATGGCCAGATATCTTTCAGAAGAACTGGTTTCCCCTCTTTATCGGTACCCAAGGAATCTTTCTCAAAATCATGGTTCATAGTTCCAGCTAGTGCGTAGGCAACTACCAAAGGTGGTGAAGCTAGGTAGTTCATCTTTACATCTGGGCTAATGCGACCTTCAAAATTTCGATTCCCTGATAGAACGGCTGATACAGCCAAGTCGTTCTCATTGACTGCCTTACTGATTTCAATCGGCAGCGGTCCGGAGTTGCCAATACAGGTCACGCATCCGTAGCCCACAAGGTTAAATCCAAGTGCTTCCATGTATTTGGTAAGTCCAGAGCGGTCGTAGTAATCAGTAACAACTTTTGAACCAGGAGCCAAGGTGGTCTTGACCCATGGTTTAGAGGTCAGCCCCTTCTCTACCGCTTTCTTGGCGAGAAGAGCCGCGCCAATCATGACCGAAGGATTAGATGTATTTGTGCACGATGTAATTGATGCAATAACCACATCTCCGTTTTTAATCGTTGTGTCGTTAGCTCCCACATGCACTGGATACGCTTCTTTTCCAGTCTTGTCAGTGAAATAGGTAGGAAGAATCTTCGCAAATGCACTCTTTGAATCAGTAATTGAGATGCGATCTTGTGGGCGCTTTGGCCCAGCAATTGATGAAACTACAGTTGAAAGATCGAGTTCAATATTTTCTGAAAAGCGCGGTGAAACTGATGGGTCATGCCACATGCCCTGTGCCTTTGCATACTGTTCCACCAGAGCTACCTGCTCATCACTTCGTCCAGTAAGTCGCAAGTAGCGAAGTGTCTCTTCATCGATTGGGAAAATCGCACACGTTGATCCGTACTCGGGCGACATGTTTCCAATTGTGGTGCGGTTGGCCATTGGTACAGAGACCACGCCAGGTCCATAGAACTCAACAAATTTTCCAACTACTCCGTGCTTGCGAAGCATTTCAGTAATGGTTAACGCCATATCTGTAGCAGTTGTGCCCACAGGAAGTTGGCCAGAGAGTTTGAAACCGACAACGCGTGGAATCAACATTGAAACTGGCTGACCAAGAAGCGCTGCTTCTGCTTCGATGCCGCCAACGCCCCAACCGAGTACACCTAAACCATTTACCATCGTGGTGTGTGAATCGGTACCAACAACGGTATCTGGATAAGCACGGAGCACACCATTGATAGTCCGGGTCATGACAACTCGAGCTAGGTACTCGATATTTACTTGGTGAACGATGCCCGTTCCTGGTGGAACTACCTTAAATTCATCAAAGGCGCCTTGGCCCCAACGCAAGAATCGGTAGCGCTCACGATTGCGTTCATATTCAATATCTGTGTTCTTCTCAAAAGAATCTTTCGTTCCAAAGACATCTGCAATCACAGAGTGATCGATGACCAGTTCAGCTGGAGCTAATGGGTTTACCTTGCTTGGGTCTCCCCCAAGATCGACAATCGCTTCGCGCATAGTGGCAAGGTCGACTACACAAGGAACGCCCGTGAAGTCCTGCATCACAACTCGTGCTGGAGTAAATTGAATTTCAGTATCTGGCTCGACTGATGGATCCCACTGTGCCAGCGCCTTGATGTGATCAATGGTGATATTTGCACCATCTTCAGTGCGTAGTAAATTCTCTAATAGTATCTTCAGTGAGAAAGGTAAACTCGCGGCACCTGCAACAGCTGAGATATCAAAGATTTCAAAATCTTTACCGCCGACAGTGAGATTTTTCTTGGTTCCCAATGAATTCTTACTCATCACGCAACTTCCTTCAGTGAATTTATCTTGATATCAAGATACCTTATCGGCAACAAATCTGGCAACACATTCGATGTGATGTGTCATGGGAAAGAGGTCGAAGGCGCGTATTTTTTCTAGCGTGTATCCGAACTCACGCAAATATCCGGTGTCCCTGGCCAGCGCCGCTGGGTCACACGCCACATAGATGATTGCGCGCGGAGCTATCCGCACGCAATTTTGCAGCACTTCTTTTCCAGCCCCTTCACGCGGTGGATCGAGAACAATGACATCAGCTTGTGTAAATCGAGTGATGGCTTTTGCTACATCGGCAGTGATGACCGAGACATTGCTACTCTCTGCGAAATTACTACTGGCATCAGCAGTGGCAGCTTTACTTCCCTCGACGATATCAACAGCACCTGCTTCTCCAACGATGGGCAAAATAGCTGCTGCAAATAACCCGACTCCTCCGTAGAGATCTAGCACGTGATCACCGGCTTGGAATTTTCCAAGTTCAACAACCACATCACTGAGTACACGAGGGGCATCTTTATGACTCTGCCAGAAAGATTTCTGACTTACATTAAAGACTTTATCTCCCACTTGATAGTGGGCAATTTCGGGACCATCAGAGAGTCGCATCGGTGATTCATCACGAGAGTTTGCGGTAGCGATTGTGCGTTCGCCAGTGTTAGAAATGGAAATCTCTAGTCGTTGATCGCCTTTGACTCCACGTTGGGCAAGCTCTGCGAATCTCATCTCAGGAACGAGAATTCGGCAATCATCAACTGGGGTTACTTTGTGGCTACGTGCTTGATAGAAACCTAGGGCGCCGCTCTTGGTTGAGTGCGCCGAACATCGAGTTCGCCAACCAAGGGGTGCACTTACCTCTTCTACCTCAACTTCAATTTCCATCTTTGCAATTCTAGAAAACTGTTCCGAGATTACTTCACTCTTGAGCTGTCGCTGGCGCGCTGGTGTTATATGTTGAAAATCGCAGCCACCGCAGCCAAGCCTATGTGCATATCTACACGGTGCTGATACGCGGTCTGCAGAGGCAGTGATAACTTCCACCACGTCTGCTCGGTTAAAACTTGCACCCACACTCGTTACTTCAATCTCAACGGATTCGCCCGGAATTGCATGTCGAACAAAGATCACGGCGCCCTCATGGCGCGCGATGAAGTGGCCACCATGGGCGACCTTTTCTATCTCAACCCTTATTCGTGCCCCGACCTCGATGGACGCTTTCTTGGGTGATGACATGGGGCCAGCGTAGTCGAGATAAATATGCGCAAGAGTAGTAAGTTAGTCCTGTGCACGTAGTCATCATGGGTTGCGGACGAGTCGGTTCATCTTTGGCGACCGCTCTGGAAGCGGCTGGACACTCAGTAGCCATCATTGATCAATCAAAAGACGCCTTCCGTCGTCTTGGTGCAGATTTCAAGGGGCGCACAATTGTCGGCGTTGGCTTTGATCGCGACACTTTGCTAGAAGCAGGAATCGATGGCGCTGATGCGTTTGCTGCCGTGAGCAATGGTGATAACTCAAATATTTTAGCTGCGCGCGTTGCCCGCGAAAATTATGGAGTTACTAATGTTGTTGCTCGCATTTACGACCCAGGGCGAGCTGAAATTTATCAGCGCTTAGGTATTCCAACAGTTGCCACAGTTATTTGGGCAAGTGACCAAATCCTTCGTCGAATTTTGCCAGGTGGAGCTCGTTCAGAATGGCGCGATGCCACAGGTACAGTGCAACTTCTTGAGGTGCACCCACATCTAAATTGGTATGGTCGTCCGATTTCCGAACTTGAAACAGCAACAGAGTCACGCGTGGCTTTTCTGACTCGTTTAGGTGAAGCGCTCATCCCTGATGAGCACACAGTCTTGCAAGATGGAGATTTAGTACATATGACTATTCTCGATGAGCAATTGGCGATTGCCGAAGCAGTGTTATCGAAAGGCCCGGGTGCCTAAGAAATGAGAATTGCTATTGCAGGTGCTGGAAATGTGGGACGAGCTATTGCTCGCGAACTTCTTGATAACGGCCACCAGGTTCTACTCATCGACCGCGATCCGAAGGCGCTCAAGATTGATTCTGTACCTGACGCTGAGTGGCTGATGGCAGATGCATGTGAGATTGCATCACTTGATAATGCTCAATTAAATAACTGTCAGGTACTAGTTGCCGCGACCGGCGATGACAAGGTCAATCTCGTCGCTTCACTTCTAGGAAAGACTGAATACGGAGTTCCCCGAGTTGTCGCTCGAATCAATCACCCAAAGAATGAATGGCTCTTTGATCAGTCTTGGGGTGTTGATGTTGCGGTATCTACCCCGCGAATCATTGCCGCACTCGTTGAAGAGGCTGTCAGTGTTGGAGATGTTGTACGACTGTTCTCATTTAGAAAGGGTCAGGCAAACCTAGTTGAAATTACGCTACCAGATTCTTCTATCTGTATTGGAAAAACAATTGAAGAAGTAGAGCTTCCAGAAGATGCATCACTTGCTGCCATCGTGCGAGATGGACGAGTAATCTCGCCTACGCCAAGTGATCTCTTTATCGCTGGGGATGAATTGCTCTTCGTTGCTTCAGCTCAAGCTGAAGATAAAATTAGAGATTGTTTTATCGCTCGTTCTTAAGGCTTAACTGTGGGAACGCGGCGAATGATGAGCCAAGATCCATAGGCGGTAGCAATAAAGAACGGATAACCCATTGCTAGATTGACCGTTCCGAGCAGATTGACATTACCGCTTCTATAAATTGGATACTGCACTGCAATTCGAGTGAAGAACATCGCTACCCAGAGCCAGCTTGCCTGCACATAAGCGCGCTTACGTTCTGGATGATTACGCCATAAGAGGTTTTCACCCAGGATTGGTCCAAGCATCAGGCCAAGAACTGGCCAGCCAACAAGGTTTGCAATCAGATATACGCTTCCATAAGCGAGATTGGTCAGTAACTTTGGAATATAGAGATCTGTTGCATTGCCAGTTCTATTGGCAAACCAGGCACAGATGAGAACACCGACGAAGCCACTCAATGCGTGTTGAAGAGTATCTCGCCTTGCTAAACGAATAACCGTAAGAAGCGCCGAGATAGCAATTGAAGCTATGAGTGCGCTCTGCAAATCTTTAGTGACATTGAAAATAACCAAGAATATTACTGACGGAATACCTGAATCAATCAGCCCCTTCTTGCCGCCAAAGGCAGAAATGACCTTATCTCTATCTTCAGCTGAATTCATTTGATTATCGCTACTCATCATGACCCAGTTGATCCAAATCCACCTTCGCCACGACCTGAGCCTGGCAACACATCAACTTCAACAAACTCGGCACGTTCTACTTTTTGGAAAACCAATTGCGCGATGCGATCTCCACGTTTAAAACTGACACTTTCTTGTGGATCATGATTAATCAAAATGCATTGAAGTTCCCCGCGAAATCCAGCATCGACGGTACCTGGCGCATTGACCATCGTGACTCCATGCTTGATTGCTAAGCCAGAGCGTGGGTGGACCAGTGCAACATAACCATCAGGAAGTGCGATAGAAATTCCGGTAGGCACCAGCGCCCGTTCCCCCGGCTGCAAAGTGATATCAATCCGCGAGACGATATCAGCTCCCGCATCTCCACCTTTTGAGTATTTCGGAAGAGGCAAATCCGGATCTAGTCTCGTAATCAACACTTGAAAATTACTCATGGATTGATATCAAATTCAGGATCTACAAAAGCGAAGAGTTGTGGGTTTTTGCGAAGTGCTGCCAAATATTCTGCTGGAGCACTCTCTAAGAAATGTTTCATAGGCACGATGACAAAGAGTGCGGCTGCACGCACTGCAATTTCGCCATCAATTCCCCCTAGTCGCCCGACCGCCTCTGAATACACTTTTCTATTTACTTGACCCGTAATTCGGGCAGAAATATGGAGCACAGTTCCGATCGGCACAGGTTTGAGAAAATCTGTTTCCAGGCGAGCGGTAACAGCAGGGGCGCGAAGCAGCCACATCAATTTTCCTAGTGCTTCATCGAAGGCAAGTGATAAGAGTCCACCGTGTGCCAGGCCCGGAGCTCCTTGATGATTTTCGGTAACAGTAAATTCGGCAGTGATATCTGCACCTTTACCTACGTGAGCAACAAGATGTAGTCCGGTGGGATGTAGTTCACCGCATCCGAAACAATGTGCAAAATGTGAAGGTATCTGGGCACCTGTTGAAGGTGAGAGCGGATGGCGCTCTGGAATCACCGAGCCCTCAGGCGGCGTAATGGATGCAACGCGACTCATGGCGCAAGGTTACTTGATGAAGTAAGAGATAGCCTAGGGCTCATGCTCTTTAAAGAAGTGATACGTCCCCCACTTTGGCTCTTAGCCTTCATCTACTTCATGTTTCTATCTTTAGTTATCGCAGTCTGGGCCGCTCTGGGCAATTTCAGCGCGCTTGTCACCTTAATCGCTCTCACCCTTGCACTCCTTGCCATTGCCGTGACGGCAAAGAGTGAAGTCAGAATTATCGAAGATGAGTTGGTAATCGGGAAAGCTCACATTGGAGTCAAATATCTAGCTGGCGTTGAAATTCTAGATAAGAACGCTATGAGACTGCTGCGCACACGTGATGCTGATCCTGCCGCCTTCTTGGCAATTAAGTTCTGGATGTCAACAGGTGTGAAGATTACGCTCAACGATCCGCGTGATCCCACACCTTATTGGCTAGTGAGTTGCAAAAAAGGTAAAGAGCTTAAGAGCACTCTTTACAGATAGCTTTGGCGCCTTCACCTTTTGCTAGTTGAGTAATGTGATGAATCAAGAAACATTTAGAGCATGTGAATTCATCTGTCTGTACTGGCACCACTCGCACGGCAAGTTTTTCACCTGACAGGTCTGCCCCTGGAAGTTCAAGATTCTCTGCAGCTTCTGCTTCATCAACATCAATCTGTCCTGATTGTGCATCTACTCGCTTTGCTTTGAGTTCTTCTAACGATTCCTCGTGAAGCTCCTCGTCGGTTTTTCTGGGTGTGTCGTAATCTGTTGCCACTGATCTCACCTCGCTTCCATCATCTATGTGCGAACGATTGGTCCGCTACCTGCGCGAATAGTCGCGCATTACCCGCTATCTAGCCGATACAACCCCCGGCGTGTCGGATTTATTCCTGAATAGAGGTGGCGATTTCTTCTGCTTTTGCTATCGCCATCGCTAGCCCCGCATCAACGTAGGCATGAATCGATGTTCCCTCAGGTAGATGTTCTTCACTCAGAATTTCGCCCTGTTCATGGATAGCTGAAACGAGATCGCCTCGGTTGTAGGGAATAACGGCTGTTATTTCAACACTTGGGTGAGGAAGTGATTTTTCGATTGCACGAATAAGTCCCTCCATTCCGAATCCGGAACGGACGGAGAAGGCATAGCTATTGGGTTCTTTTCGCAATATTTCAAGGACAACAGCAGGATCTGCAATATCGACCTTATTTATGGCAATAATTTCCGGGATATGTCCCCCGCCAATCTCAGTAATGACTTCGCGCACAGCGCGAATCTGCTCAAAGGGGTCTGTGTGAGATCCATCTACTACATGCACAATCAGATCTGAACCTGACACCTCTTCCAGAGTTGATTTGAAGGCATCGATGAGCTGATGCGGCAGATGGCGAACAAAACCGACGGTGTCTGAGAGCGTATAGATGCGACCTTCCGCGGTTTCGCACTTACGAACAGTGGGATCAAGTGTTGCAAAGAGCGCGTTTTCTACCAACACTCCCGCACCGGTGAGCGCGTTGAGCAGCGAAGATTTTCCAGCATTTGTATAACCAGCGATAGCAACCGATGGAATGTTATTGCGCTTGCGTTCCTGTCGCTTTGTATCGCGAGAAGTTTTCATCTCAGCAATTTCACGCCGCAGCTTGGCCATCTTGTCGCGAATACGTCTTCGATCGGTCTCAATCTTGGTTTCACCGGGACCTCTACCACCGATACCAGCGCCACCTGCTGCGCGTCCGCCAACCTGTCGAGAGAGAGAATCTCCCCATCCTCTAAGTCGCGGAAGAAGATAGGCAATCTGGGCTAACTCAACCTGAGCCTTTCCTTCTTTACTCTTTGCATGTTGAGCAAAAATATCAAGGATTAGCGCAACTCGATCGACAACCTTCACTTTAAGTTTCTCTTCCAAGGTGCGAAGCTGCGAAGGTGAAAGTTCTCCGTCGCATACAACGGTGTCGGCCCCTGTTGCAATCACAATTTGTCGTAGCTCGATTAACTTTCCGGAACCTATATAGGTAGATGGATCAGGTTTATCTCGGCGTTGAATAAGTCCTTCCATCACTTCCGAACCTGCAGTCTCTGCAAGTGCTTTCAACTCAGCTAAGGAATTTTCTGCCATCTCAGCAGTGCCTTCAGTCCACACACCAACGAGTACTACACGTTCAAGTTGTAACTGGCGATATTCAGCATCTGAAATATCTTGAAGTTCTGTGGAGAAGCTTTTGACCCGTCGAAGTGCATTTCGATCCGAGAGTTCCTGCTGTTCGTTTTCTTCATACTCGGTCTCATCAGAATCAAAGTCGGCGGCGGCTCGTGCGCTCTCTCGCAGTAGATCTTCGAAAAGTTTGTCGTAGCCGTCCTCGGAGGTAGTCATGAATTAAGGTAGGAAGAAATGTCGTGTTCGCTGATGAGCTCTGCCGGTCCAATCAAGGTCGCATTTGAATGGTTATCAATATCGACAATGAGGCGACCTCCTGGTGGGAAAATTGTCCATCGCGATGGCAGCGAGACGCCCGTCTTCATGGATGCTGCTAACGCGACTGCGCAGGTACCAGTTCCACAAGATCGTGTCTCGCCACTACCGCGTTCATGCACACGCATCTTTGCTTCTTTATCTGGAAGTAACTGAACAAATTCAACATTGACACCTTCAGGATAAACCGCTGCCGGTGCCACAAGCGGTGCTACTTCTAGTGAGCCCACTTGATCGAGATCGTCGACGAAAACCACTGCGTGCGGATTTCCCACATTGATGTTGTATCCGCTCCAGGTATGCCCATTGTGTGTGACCGAGATTTCTTCCATCTCATCAGTGACGTGACCCATATTCACTGAGATATCGCCATCACGTGGAACCCGAAGGTGTTTAATTCCAGCCCGGGTATCAATGGCAAAGATTCCTTCAGGTTGGTGCTCGTGCGTGACTAGGTACTTGGCCATCACCCGAATTCCATTGCCACACATCTCGGCAAGTGAGCCATCGGCGTTGTGATAATCCATGAACCACTGCTTGCCATTTTTTAGAATGCGAATAAATCCATCGGCACCGATGCCAGTCTTCCGATTGCAGATTGCCGCTATTTGCTGATTCGAGATCTCGCGTTGATTATCTGGATCAAAGAGAATGAGAAAATCATTCTCAGTTCCGTGTCCATATGTGGCAATCATTGAGTTCGACATTACGTTATGAGTTTATCTTCTGCATGATGGTTTCAAGGCGAGGTTGATGAGGTGCTATCCATTGAATCCGGGCATCGCGTGAGAACCAAGTCTCTTGCCGGCGGGCATATTGGCGGGTGGAGCGTTTGGTCTCTTCCTTTGCATCCGCCTCGGTCATCTGTCCGGCACGCATTGCAATAAGTGCTGAATATCCCAAGGCACGTTGAGCAGTTGACCCGTCAAGAATTCCCTCTGCAATAAGTGCGTCAACTTCTGCAACAAAACCTTGCTCCCACATTTTCTCGACCCGGAGATCAATTCGCTCTCCAAGGTGCTCGCGCTCCATGACCAGGCCAAATTGCAACGCATCTGGAAATCTCGAGCTATCTTCGCGTGGAAGATTTGCGGTAAATGGCCTTCCAGTAATTTCAATGACTTCTAGAGCACGAATAATCCGACGGGTATTTGCCCGATCAATAGCAAGCGCTGCTGCCGGATCTAACTCTTGCAAGCGCGTGAAAAGTGAATCTGAACCGAACTCCTCTGCCTCAGACTCCAGTCGTGCTCGCACCTCAGGGTTGGTATCTGGAAAATTGAGGTCATCAAGGACTGCCTTGATATAAAGCCCGGTTCCGCCAACTATCACCACATGTTGATTGCGTGAATGAATTTCACTGATTCGATCACGCGCCAGCTGTTGATACCAGGCAACAGTGGAATCCTGCTTCACGCTCAGAACATCAAGTAGATGATGGGCAATACCACGGCGCTGCGCAACGCTTAGTTTTGCCGTGCCAATATCCATACCCGTGTATAACTGCATCGAGTCGGCGTTGATAATTTCAGCACCTATTTGCTCTGCAACATCTAGCGCCATTTCACTCTTTCCCGTTGCAGTGGCGCCACAAATGACAATTACTTTCACGAAGTACGAACCTTTGGAATTCCTAGCGATGTTGAAGCTGGCGCGGACTTTGCCGCATGGGCATCTCCTCCACGTGTGCGAATTACTGACTCTGCGCTACCGATGAGATAGTGCGCCGATGCTTCGGTAATAAGAACATCAACAAAATCACCGGGGCGCGCATCAGTGTCGGCATCGAAGTGCACAAGCCTGAAATCTTCTGATTTTCCGGTCATGCGAGAGCGAGATTCATCTCGTCGACCCTCAACTTCAGAGACCATCACACGATGCGTTGAGCCAATTGATTCTTCATTGACTGAGAGCGAGATTTTCTGTTGGTGCTCATGCAAGCGGGTATATCTCTCTCCCACAATCTCCTGCGGCACTTGGTTTGGCATAACTCCGGCAGGTGTACCAGGACGAATTGAATACTTATATGTGTATGCCGCAGCAAAGCGCGCCTGTGTTGTGATGTCCAAGGTTCCCTGAAAGTCTTCTTCACTTTCTCCTGGAAAGCCAACAATGATGTCAGTTGTAATCATTGCTTGCGGAATGGATGCTCGTACCCGTTCAAGAATTCCGAGATACTTATCAGTGCGATATGACCGGCGCATAGATTGCAAAATGGAATCTGAGCCTGATTGCAACGGCATGTGCAGATGTGGCATGACATTCTCAGTCTGGGCCATCGCCTCAATGACATCATCGGTGAAATCGCGAGGATGAGGGGACATGAAACGAACTCGTTCTAGACCCTGGATCTTGCCAGCATCTCGCAAGAGTTTGGCAAAGGCGCCGCGGTCACCAAATTCGACACCATAGGCGTTCACATTCTGCCCAAGCAAGGTAATTTCGATGACACCTTGGTCCACCAGCATCTGCATCTCTTTGAGCACATCTGCCGCTGCACGATCTTTCTCTACTCCGCGAAGTGCCGGAACAATACAGAAGGTGCAGGTGTTGTTGCATCCCACCGAGATTGAGACCCACGATGAAAAGGCCGAGAATCTGCGTGCAGGTAGCGTAGAAGGAAAATGCTCGAGTGACTCAAGGATTTCAATCTGAGACTCTTCTTCGATACGAGCACGCTCAAGAAGAAGCGGCAAGGAGCCCACATTATGCGTGCCGAAAACAACATCCACATATGGCGCTTTTTTAAGGATGATTGATTGATCTTTTTGCGCTAAGCAACCGCCAACGGCAATCTGCATCGCAGGATTCTTCTTCTTAATCGGTGCCAGGAAGCTGAGATTTCCATAGAGTTTATTGTCCGCATTCTCACGAACCGCACAGGTATTAAACACAACGATATCGGCTTGTTCGCCTGGAATAACAGGAATATGTCCTGCTTCATCTAGCAGGCCCGCAATTCGTTCTGAATCGTGCACATTCATCTGACACCCGTAGGTCTCAACTAGATATGTGCGCGACATGGCGCCTATCTTATTTCAGAGTGAGTTAGTGATGCGAATCGGTGCAATACCGCGCGCAATTTGACGCTCGAAGTGAACCTCGCGCTTATCGTTAAATACGGAAGCTGCTTTATATGTCTCATCCATGAAGGCCTGAAGTTCATCACGAGCCTTAATTCCATCACCAGAAAGATCGGTTCTTTCAAATACATTCCAAGCCCGCAGAACGGGAGCAATCACATCATCGAGGTGTTGCTGCAGATCATAGATTCCAGCCAAGGCAATCTGCACAGCTTTTCGTCCAAAGCCCGGCATATTCGCCCCTGGCATATCAAAGTTGGTCACTACATCTGTAATCGCGCGCATTGCAGCATTAGGTTCCATATCAAGTGCTGCAGAAAGAGTATTGCGATAGAAAAGCATGTGCAGATTTTCATCCAGCGCTATTCGCTGCATCATTCCTTCCGCAATCGAATCCTCTGAAATTTTTCCAGTGTTGCGGTGTGAAATGCGGGTAGCCAACTCTTGGAAGGAGACGTAAGCAATCGTGTGCAACATATCGTTCTCATACGGAGTCTGATATCCGAGTGACATATGCGCCATCCGTAGATCTTCAAGCTCATATGGATCCACACCACGGGTAGCCATCAGGTAGTCACGAATAACGATTGAATGTCGGGCTTCCTCTGCCGTCCAACGTTCAATCCAATTACCCCATGCACCATCACGGCCCATTGAGATTGAAATTTCAGTGTGATAGCTCGGCAAATTATCTTCTGTCAGTAAATTGAGTACGAGTGAATCTTGTGCAACCGGAGTCAGACGAGAATCTTTCGCCTCCCATGCATCTCCATTAAGAGGGCCTGCGTAATCGCGTCCTTCAGACCATGGGACATATTCATGTGGGTACCAATTCTTCTGAACTGATATATGTCGCTCGAGTTCAACTGCAACAACAGGCTCTAGGTCGCGAATCAAACGTGACTGGATCTGTGCTGACTCTTCACTCATGGGCTAAGAGTAAGGTAGAAGTACCATTACTTTCGAGTTAAAGATTATCTTTTGCGCGCTTTTCTGCCTGTTGGCTTCGCCACTTTGCAATTTCTGCGTGATTTCCACTGAGCAATACCTCTGGGACTGATAAACCTCGCCATTCTTGTGGCTTGGTAAAATTGGGATATTCGAGGTAGCCCTCAAATTTATGTGATTCTTCTGACAATGACTGTGGGTTACCGAGCACCCCAGGAATAAGTCGTGTAATGGCCTCAATCATGACCATCGACGCAACTTCTCCCCCACCTAGAACGTAATCACCGATAGAGATTTCATGCACGCGAATATTGCGATTCTTAAATTCCTGTGTCGAGTAATACTGACGCACCCGATCATCAATTCCTTCATAGCGTCCGCATGCAAAAACTAGATGATTTGCAGTTGAGAATTCTTCCGCTATTTTCTGAGTAAAGCGACGACCTGCGGGGGTGAGGATGATGAGATCTGTATTCTCACTCATCAACGGATCAAGAGTCTTTCCCCACACTTCTGGCAACATCACCATGCCAGCGCCTCCACCGTAGGGGGTGTCATCGACAGTGTTGTGATTATCTGTACTCAGAGCGCGCAGATCATGAACTTCAATCTCAAGTAAACCTGAGCTTTGAGCTTTGCCGAGTAGGGATAGTTTCAGCGGTGATAGATACTCAGGAAATATGGAAATGACATCTATCTTCATCGCACACTTCCATCGATATCAGGTGGAATTACCGTCATTCGCTTAGCTTTAATATCGACAACCGGAACCAATTGACGGACAAATGGAATCAGTACTTCACCGTCAGCACTCTTTATTGCTAAGACATCTTGACCCGGCAAGTTCAAAACATCGGTGACAACTCCGAACTCATCTCCGTCAACGAGATATGCGGTGCAGCCAACAAGTTGTAAGACGTGATAGTCATCTTCATCAATTCCAGGCGCTGCGATATCAACTTCGGCATAGAGAAGTTCATTGCGCAGCGCTTCAATCGAATTTCGGTCCTCAATTCCTTGGAAACCAAGGAGAAGAATTCCATTGTGAACGCGGGCAGAAACCACAGTTAATTCACCATGGTTATCTGTCTCTAAGACTGCGCCAATGGCAAAGCGATCTTCAGCTTCGTCAGTGCGAACTTCGATTGTCGCTTCACCTAAAATCCCGTGAGCTTTACCAATGCGGCCCACGTTTAATTT
>CAIXKQ010000023.1 GCA_903920065.1 uncultured Actinomycetes bacterium | reverse complement strand
GCTAGCACATGGGCCTTTGAAGCCCAGGGTCCAGGATCGATACCTGGTGGCGGAGCAAGTAGACTTACCGCATGAACCTAGAAACCGTAGTGATTCTCGCTGCGGGAGAAGGAACGCGTATGAAGTCCGCTACGCCAAAAGTTCTTCATTCAATTTCTGGTCGCACACTTGTCGGTCATGTATTGCACGCAGTCAGTGGGCTATCGGCTGCGCAAGTTCGCGTTGTCGTAGGTGCGGGCCGCGAAAAAGTAGAAGCACACATTGCAGAGATTGCTCCGCATGCAGTAACTGTCTTTCAAGAAAAACGTGGCGGCACCGGCCATGCAACACAATTAGCGCTCGCTGGTGTTAAACCAACTGGAACAATTTTGATTCTCGCTGGGGATACCCCGTTGCTGACAAGCACTTCTCTTACGCACTTACTTGAACATCATCATGCAGGTGGTTTTACCGCCTCCGTGATGACAGCCGAACATCCAGATCCAACAGGTTATGGCCGCATCATTCGCGCAGATGATGGCTCTTTGGCTCGCATCGTGGAAGAACGTGATGCCGATGAGATTGAAAGAGAAATCATTGAAGTTAACTCTGGCGTGTATGCATTCGATGCCGCAAAGCTAGCGGGCGCAATCGGAAAACTTAAATCAGAGAATTCCCAAGGCGAGCTCTATCTGACCGACGTCATTGAAATTCTGCGCAATGAAGGCGGCACCATTGCACCAGTTTTGATTGATGACTTTTTTGAGATTCTCGGTGTTAACGACCGCGTGCAGCTAGCTGAATCTGCTGCGCTCTTGCGTGATCGCATCAACGAAGATCTTATGCGTGAAGGTGTCACCATCGTTGATCCCTTAAGCACATGGGTAGATTCCACAGCCAAGATTGAAAGAGATGTCATCCTCATGCCTGGCACTGCAATTACTGGCACAACTACGGTGGCAAGCGGGGCCGTGGTTGGCCCACGTTCAACTCTTCACAATTGCACGGTGGGTGAAAGCGCGCGCGTACTTGAATCACATTGCACGGAAGCGATTATCGGCGAATCAGTCAATGTTGGGCCATTTACATTCTTGCGCGCTGGAACCAAATTACTTACCGGCTCTAAAGCTGGCGCTTTTGTCGAAATGAAGAATGCAACTCTCGGTGAGGGCTCTAAAGTTCCACACCTTTCTTATGTGGGAGATGCCGTTATTGGCGAGGGCAGCAATATCGGTGCGGCCACGATTTTTGTGAACTATGACGGCGTGGAAAAGCATTACACCGTGGTGGGTGACCACGTTCGGATCGGAAGCGATTCGATGTTAGTTGCGCCCGTGACAATCGGAGATGGCGCATATACCGCCGCCGGCTCTGTCATTACCGAAGATGTTCCGGCCGGCGCGATTGGTGTTGGCAGAGCAAAGCAGAGAAATGTAATAGGTTGGGTACTGCGTAAGCGCCCCGGTACAAAATCTGCTGAGGCGGCATCGCGCCACAGTAGCGACGAGCAGAAAGGCTAACTTCCTTGAGCGAAATCCGATTGTCCTCAGAGAAAAAACTTCGTCTCTTTTCAGGCCGCGGATTCCCAGAATTATCAGAGCAAGTTGCGCAAGAGTTAGGCATTCCACTCACACCGACTTCGAGATCGG
>CAIXKQ010000022.1 GCA_903920065.1 uncultured Actinomycetes bacterium | reverse complement strand
GAAGCCGCTATCTCAGGTGGTGCACCACTCGGTGAACGACTCGGGCACTTCTATCGGGGAGCAGGGATTACAGTTCTAGAGGGTTACGGACTCACTGAAACAACTGCTGGAGCTACGTTAAATCTCACTCACTCTCTTCGCGTGGGTTCTGTCGGTAAACCAATACCTGGAACTTCGATCAAGATTGCAGATGATAGTGAAGTTCTGATCAGCGGACCAATCGTGATGCGCGGATACTGGCAGAACGATGAGGCTAATGGTGAAGTCTTTGATGGAGCTTGGTTTAGATCTGGCGACCTTGGTCGCCTAGATGAGGATGGCTATCTCTATATCACCGGGCGCAAGAAAGAAATCATTGTGACTGCCGGCGGTAAGAATGTCGCACCGGCTGTGCTTGAAGATCGCCTGCGCGCTCATCCACTGGTCAGTCAGTGCATGGTTGTCGGTGATAACCAACCATTCATCGCATCTCTGATAACTATTGATCAAGATATGCTCAAAGGCTGGATTGCAGCCAATGCTAAAGCTGGCGCAACTATTGAAACGCTACGAAATGATCCCGATTTAATTGCTGTCATTCAAACCGCAGTTGATGAAGCAAATAAGGCTGTCTCCAAGGCTGAATCCATTCGTAAGTTTACAATTCTGCCGGTTGATTTCACTATTGCAGGTGGGCAGCTCACAGCAAAGCTTTCGCTTAAGCGTCATATCATCGCCCAGCAATTTGCTGCGGAAATTTCAGCGCTCTTTACGAAGTAATTTGTGAACGCCCATACTTCCGAGCAGTTACGAGTTGCTCGGGAGTTACATGATGGCATCGCCCAGGATTTAGTGGGATTGGGCTATCAGCTCGATCTCATCCTGTCAGACTCGCAGTTAAGTGAACTCTCACGAAATCAGGTTCGAGCCTCACGTTTACATATTGATTCTCTCATCATCAAAGTTCGCAATGAGATTCTTGAGCTGCGAAAAGACTCTGCAGAACCTTTCCACCTTCAGTTGCAGAAATGTGCACAAGAGATTTGTAGTGGAATTGAAATTTCATTTGACGTTCAAGCTGTTGCCGTTGATTCCTCAGCGCAGGGTGAACTATTGGCAGTGGCAGCAGAGATCCTTCGAAATATCGTTGTCCACTCTGGGGCTACCCTCATTCTCATTAAGCTCTACTGGGTCAACAATCACACATGTCTAGAGATAAGTGACAACGGAAATGGTGGCGCTGTGATGAAAGAAAACCGCTGGGGGCTACAAGGAATCACAGAACGAATTCGTGCTCTCAACGGAAGCTGGATCATTGAAGATAGAGGCGGCACTCATATTTCAATCTCGGTATGAGCACATCAACACGAGTTCTGGTCATTGATGACCACGCCATCGTTCGAGCAGGTATCTGTGCCGCGTTAGAAGGACGAGAAGATTTCACCATTTTTCAAGCGGCATCAAAGTCAGAGGCGTTTGCACAAATGGCTAAAGTTAATCCCGATGTGATTGTTGTTGATATCAACTTACCCGATGGAAGTGGTTTAGAGATTGTTTCTTGGGCTCGTTCGATTTCACAGACGATTGCAATCATAGTTTTGACACTCAATGAACACGATGACTTTCTTCTCGCTGCCATGAAGGCTGGTGCCTCGTCATATCTGAATAAATCTGCGCCACTTCTTGAAATTCTGGCTGCAATAGATCACTCCCTAGTTGCACCGCTTACCTTCTCAGCTCGTGAGACTGTGAAAACAGTAGAGCGAAAGCGGGAAAAATTTGATTTATCGCAGCGCGAACTACAAATTCTTACGCAACTTCATAAGGCTGCCCCTGTTGCAGAGCTTGCCTCTTCGCTATTCATCACAGAGGCAACGCTAAAGACGCATCTTTCCAGCATCTATCGCAAATTAGATGTGCATAGTCGCCTGCAAGCGATTGAAAAAGCACGTGTAGCCGGGCTCACTTAAGTAATTGATTAAACCGCTCTGACCACATCTGCCATTGCCACTGTTCAATAATCCATTGCCGTCCGCGTATTCCTAGTTTCTGCGCTAGTTCATTATCTGCAAGTACTTTCACGAGCACCTCGGCAACCTCATGTGCTGATGTTCCATCGACAGAGAAGCCCGTCTCGCCTTGCAAAATAGCATCAGGTGCTCCCCCAGAAATTCCACCAATGACAGGCAAGCCACACGCACTTGCTTCAAGGTAAACAATTCCAAGTCCTTCAACCTCAAGCCCAGCAAGGCGAGAACGAGATGGCATAGCAAAGACATCACCCACGCAGATGTATCTCGGTAGCTCCGAGTGCTGAACGCGACCCACGAAAGTAACTCGATTCTCTAAACCCAAATTCTTTATCCGTTTTTCAAGTTCCTTTTTGTATGGTCCCTCGCCAATGAAGAGCAGGTGCACATCAGCAATTGATGTGATGATCTCTGGCATCGCCGCAATCAAGACATCTTGTCCTTTTCGGTGCACCAGGCGCCCCACGCTGACAATTACTCTCTTATTACCAAGCCCTAAACTTTCCCGAAGTTCTCGGGCATCACTACGCGGTGTGAAATGATCTGTGTCGATTCCTGGTGCAATACGAACTAGCTTTGCGACATCGCCAGGAGCTAACGCCTTAGCGATTTCTCCTCGCGTGAAATCTCCTAGATAAGTTAGTGAGTCAACTGCGCGCCCAATGCGGGCAATCGCCCTTGAAAATGGCCAGAGTCTGGACCACCAAACTTCATGTCCGTGGGTGAGTGCAACAATTTTCTTCACCCCAACTCTACGAAGTCCCGGGGCAAGAAGTGCCAAGGGGGCGGCTGCGCCAAAGAAAACAGATTTGATATCGCGCTCACGAACTAACTTTCTTATCTTCCTTCCCACCCGAAACGATGGAAGTAATACCTTAGAAGGATCTCGAATCACTTCAACGCCATAATCACGTAGCCACATCGCATCAAAGGGCGCAGAACCCGCCTGGGATGCGGTGTAGACAATGACTGAGTTCTTAGGCAAGCGCTGGATTAATCCAATGATAAAAGTTTCGATGCCTCCGGCGCGCGGCCCAAAGTCATTAGTGATACAGAGAATCTTTAAGCGGTCTAAATTATTTTCAAGCATTAGAACCGGCGAATTGCGACCAGGCGCTTGCGTCCCATATCGGTCGTTGCGACTTTCACGCGTGATCCCGAACGAGGCGCATGCACCATTTTGCCGCCACCTAGATAAATTCCAACGTGTGAGACTGGTCTGCCGAAGAACATCAAATCTCCGGGCTTCTTCTGACTAAAAGATATTGATTTACCCATTCGAGACTGCGCCGCCGAGGAATGAGGAAGTGAAACCCCGGCCGTTTGGTATGCACGCATAGTTAAACCTGAGCAATCCCAATAGACCATGCCATCGGCTCCGAAGACGTATCGGTCACCAATTTGTTTGAGCGCAAATTTAAGTGCGAGACCTGCGCGCCCTGATACTCCAGCCGCACTCTTTGCCGCTTGCAGGGATGAGGCCTGGTCGGCATCTTCACGTTCTTGCGCCAACCTTGCCAGCCGTTCGCGATCTTCCTTCTTTAATTTTGCTAGTAAAGATTCAGCCTGAGCCAATTTGGCTGTTGCTAACGCACTCTTCTCGGCTAATTTTTTCTGCAACGCCTTTACCTGGGCTAGGCGATCACTCACCGTGAGTGAGGTGGCATTGAGTTTCTGTTCTGCTGATTGAAACTTGCGTAGCTGAATTCCTTTTTGTCGGGTGATTGCTTCTAGCGAACCTGCCGATGAGAGATAGAGCGAGGGATCCGATGAGAAGAGCAGTTCAAGGCTCTGACTAATCGTTCCAGATTTGTACTGATCGATAGCAATCGCACCCAAAGTCTTTGAAATCGCATCCACCGTCTTTGCTTGGATTTGCGCTTGTGCCTGAATGCCGGCAAGGCTTCGGGTGAGTGAATTTAATTTAACCTTCGCTTCTTGCGCACCTTCTGCCGCAGAGGTCGCTTCCTCTTCATATCTAATGACCTGCGCCTGAACTTGCGCCAGCGTTTGGGCTGCCTGCGAGGTGGGCGCCTGAATGATGGAGAGAAGAATGGCTACAGAGGTGCCCCATGTGGCAGCGCTCATCCATTTCTTCATGTTTCACAGGCTAATGCCACTCATCGGTGATTTTCAATTTTCAGCGTCGAATATCCATGATAATCGTGTGAGAAAAAGAATATTCTCCGCTCATGGCTGTAATCGCAACACTAGTAGTGGGAGCAGATGGCTCAACTACAAAAAACGGCACTTCGCAAGGGGTGACCAGTAGCGCCGACCGCGCACAATTTCTTGAACATCGCAGATTGGCTGATTGCATCCTTATCGGAGGCAACACGGCGCGTACTGAGCCATACCTTCGCACCCCGGTTCCAGTTGTTGTTCTTTCACGTCAACTAGAGAATCCGTTAGCGAGTAATCCACTGGCTCACTGTTGGAGCCTTTCACCTGTTGCAGGGCTAGCGAAGGCAATAGCGGTGTTTGGACCTCGGATTCATGTTGAAGCCGGTGCAGCAATGATCAGTGAACTTATTGCGGCAAATCTGATTGACCAATTGGAACTGAGTATTACTGGTGTTACTGGCGGAGAAAAGCGTGTCGATATCGATGCGCTATTGGAAGCTTTTAGAACACATGAAGAGAAAGTAATCGATGGAACGAGATTCATCTCAGCGGCTAAGTGACTAAAAGACAGAGATAATACAAACTCCTAGTACTGCGAAAATAATTCCGACATATTGCACTTTGTGTAATCTCTCATGAAGGAATAAAAAAGCCAGCAACGAGGTCGCTATCGGATAGAGCGCACCGAGTACCATCGCGATGGAAACTAAGCCCTTCGTTGTGGCAACCCCGAGCAGCAAATTCGCCGCAAAGTCTGCAACTCCAATAAAGATGAGTAGGGGCAATTCGGGCTTACCCAAGCCGCCAATGTGGCGATAGCGAAGAAAGAGGGCGATCCCAACAAGCAGGGTTGTTGTGCGCATTGTTGTCATGGTCATCAGCGCACTGCTCTCTGAACCAATTGCCATACAGATCAATGCGCTACCAAAGAAGATGGCCGCACTTAAGGCTAAGAGAACAGGCTTTAAAGGAAGGCCTTGCGAAACTTCCGGACCACTTGCTAGGAATCCACCGAGCATTGCAATGAATACTCCGATCCCCACGATCGTAGATAACTGATCACCTTTAAAGTAGAGCGCGTAGCCAAGTGGAATCAGTGCGCTCAGGGAGCTAATTGGAGAAACGACTCCCATGCGACCAGTTGAAAGTCCGGCATACAAACTAATAAGTCCGAGATATCCAAATATTCCGGCACATATTCCAGGTAGAAAATATCCCCCACTGCCAAATGGTTCTGCATCCCAACTGCCACTGATCAGAACGAGTACAACACCAGTAATAAAGCCAATCGCCTGGGTAACGGCTAAAACTGCGATTGTGGGAAATTTCTTACTCAAATTGCCAGCGTGATAATCGGCACTTCCCCATAAAACGCTCGAGAAGAGAGCGAGGATGCTGGCCATGGGGGCAGACTCTACCGGGCTATCGGCTTAGCCTCCCCGGTAAACCGCAGGACAAACTTTAGAATTGAGCAGTGAAGTCGCCAATTGCCTTTAATGAAATGATTGAACTTCTTCGCACCTTCACTCCGCGAGCAGAGATTATTCTGGAGGAAGTTCCGGCGCCGCAGAAATTGGCCACATATTCTTTTGCCTTCACAGCAGATATTTCAAATGGCTTAACGGGTGATGCCGAGAATGAAATTGCATCAGGTCGATTTGTGGTCTTGCACGAACCAGGTGGACAAGAAACCTGGGAAGGTGACTTTCGTTGCGTTACCTTTATGCGAGCTGACGTTGATAGTGAAATGCAAGAAGATCCATTGCTGCCTGAAGTTGGCTGGAACTGGTTACTTGATTGCTTAGCCGGAACTGGTGCACATTTGAACGCACCGAGTGGCACCGTCACTCGAGTTTCCAGCGCCTCCTTTGGCAAGTTATCTCCTCGCAATAGCGATTCCGAAATAGAGATTAGAGCTTCATGGACTCCACTTCTTTCTCAGATTGAAGAAATCTTTCCGCACGTGCAGGCTTGGTGCAATCTCATGACGGAAGTCGCCGGATTGCCGCCACTTCCAGAAGGTGTTGCCACAATTGGTTCAGCAAGACGTCGTGCCTGAAGAAGAACAGACGCCGGCCGCTATCGCCTTACTGCATCCCGCAGAGGGAGTTCCAGCAATCATCGAAACCGAGCAAGCATTTGATGCAGCGCTAGCCGCACTTGCACAAGGGGTCGGACCGTACGCATTTGATGCAGAGCGCGCATCGGGCTTTAAATACAGCGCGCGCGCATACTTGATTCAAATAAAGCGCACAGGTGGCGGATTACATTTAATTGACCCTATTGCCTTTGGTCCCGGTCATCGATGCTTTGGCGAACTTAATGATTTGATTGCAAATGAAGAAGTTATTTTGCATGCAAGTACCCAAGATCTGCCTTGTCTGCGTGAGTTAGGCATTAATCCGCAAATTCTCTTTGATACCGAACTTGGCGGACGTATTGCCGGTCTTGCCCGCGTTGGCCTAGGGCCACTTTTGGAATCACTGATGGGGGTTTCCCTTGCCAAAGAACATTCAGCAGCTGATTGGTCCAAGCGCCCATTGCCCGAAGAATGGCTTAACTACGCAGCACTTGATGTGGAACTTCTGGTAGAGCTGCGCAATAAAGTCCATGCACTCTTAGTTGATGCCAAGAAGTGGAAGTGGGCGGAGGAAGATTTCGCCGCAATTATTTCTGCTCCTGCGCCGGCACCTCGTATCGATCCATGGCGTCGTACTTCTGGAATGCATAAGATTAAGAAACGACTACAGATGGCGGTAGTGCGCGAGTTATGGCAGGCGCGTGATGAGATTGCGCGGAGCATTGATGTCTCACCAAGCCGATTGTTATCAGATGCAGCAATCACTGAGTTGGCGCAGAATGCAGAGAAGTCTCCGATTACTAATCGCAAACATCTGGAGAAAATCTTGCGCCCATTAGGCCTGCGAGCGCGTTGGTTAGAGAATGCAGCCATTTGGATTACATCGATCACCACTGCAATGCAATTGCCAGAGGATCAGTGGCCAGAAGCGCGTTCTAAGACCGATACCTTGCCGCCGATTAAACTTTGGCGCGAACGATTTCCTGAAAAATTCATCCCGCTTTCCCATGCTCGCTTTAACCTTGCTGCCAAGGCTGAGGAGCTTTCGATCCCCCTTGAAAATCTCATTAGCCCGGAACTGGTGCGCCGCATCTGTTGGTCGCCTCCCCTAGACAACTCTGTGCTGGCGGCGTTGCAGGCGCTGGGCGCCCGCCGCTGGCAGGCCGAGATTGCCGCTCCTATCCTGGAAGCAGCGCTGTTAGAGACCGTTGCGCTGGAGCTGCCTGAAGCTGAGCCCACCTCGGAGTCGACCGAAGAGTGATGAATTACGCAACATTTAAGTTGCGTAAATATGGGGAGTCAATTACTCTCAATCCATGCTCAGTACATTCATCATCGCCCTTCGCGAAGGGCTAGAGGCTTCACTCATCGTCGGTATTTTGGTTGCCTACCTAGTAAAGACTGGGCGCCAGCAACACCTGCGAGCGCTCTGGAGTGGTGTCTCAGTTGCGATCGTTGCCAGTCTCGCCTTCGGGGCGTTCCTGTCATACACATCTGCCGAGCTCTCATCTCGTGGTGAAGAACTTTTCGCCGGCACAACATCTTTCTTAGCGGTCGGCTTCGTTACCTGGATGGTCTTCTGGATGAAGCGTGCTGCTCGCGGTCTACGCAGTGAATTACAGGACAAGGCAGAGTCAGCGCTCGGTGCTGGTTCTGTGGCTCTGGCACTTGCCGCCTTCTTCGCCGTTGCTCGCGAAGGCCTGGAAACATCACTATTTCTCTACACCAACTTTAAGACAGTGGGCGCTGTATCAAGTGCGACCCTGGGCTTAGTTCTTGGACTTGCACTTGCAATAGGACTTGGAATCGGAATCTACAAGAGCTCAATTAAACTCAATCTCGGAAAGTTCTTTACCTACTCTGGAGTGGCTCTCGTAGTTGTTGCAGCTGGAGTTCTTTCATACGGTATTCACGAGTTCCAAGAGTTTGGAATTCTTCCTGGCCCAGATGCATTTGTCTGGGACGTTACTTCCTGGATGCCAAAGGAGTCACTCGTTGCCGGACTCTTGGGTGGAATGATCGGCTTTGACACGACGACATCGTGGCTACAACTAGCAGGATGGCTCACCTATATTGGCTTGACGCTGAGGTTCTACCTCGTGCCTGCGAAGAAGGTAAAAACTCCCGTCAACGCATAGCGCTTTTTTCTACTGGCGAGTAACCTAGCTTCATACTCACCAGATAAAGGAAGTTCTATGACATCCCAGCTCCATAGCGTTGTCCTCGTTGATGCAGTGCGCACTCCATTTGGAAAAGCGGGCAGCATGTATTCAGGCACTCGCGCAGATGACTTAATGGTGCGAGCGATGCGCGGGCTATTAGAGCGCAATCCCCAACTCTCCCCCGAACTCATCGATGATGTTGCCATCGCGGCGGCAACGCAGAGCGGTGATCAAGGAATGAATATTGGTCGCAGTGCATCCCTCCTTGCTGGACTTCCTAAAACTGTTCCTGGCTACTCGATCGACCGCTGGTGCGCCGGAGCACTGACTGCAACAACCACCATTGCCGGCGCTATTGCGATGGGCGCAATCGATATTGCAATTGCTGGCGGTGTTGAGCACATGGGAAATCATCCAATGGGTGAACTCATGGATCCTAATCCGCGTTACCTAGCTGAGAAGTTGGTGGAGCAAGATGCACTTGCCATGGGAGCAACAGCTGAACGCTTACATGATCGCTTCCCACATTTAACAAAAGAGCGGGCAGATACCTATGCCTTTAATTCTCAGATGAAAACAGCGAAGGCGTATGCAGATGGAAAGATCCAGCGAGATCTCATTCCAACAGCCGCCCGTCATCCTGAGACTGGTTGGGGTATTGCAACGGTTGATGAATCACCTCGCCCCACAACAACTATTGAAGGATTAGCTGGGCTCAAGACTCCATTTCGTCCAGCAGGTCGCGTCACTGCCGGAAACTCATCTGGTCTCAACGATGGCGCCACTGCTGCGCTGCTAGCAAATGAAGTTAAAGCGAAAGAGCTTGGACTTCCTATTAAGGCCCGACTTGTCACTTTCGCCTTTGCCGGCGTTGAGCCAGAAGTAATGGGATATGGACCAGTTCCAGCAACGATCAAGGCACTAAACAAAGCTGGACTTAAGATTGAAGATATTGGAGCCTTTGAAGTCAATGAAGCATTTGCCGTGCAAGTGCTGGCATTTCTAGATCACTTTGGCATTGCAGATGATGATCCGCGTGTGAATCCTTATGGAGGCGCCATCGCTGTTGGCCATCCACTTGCCTCATCAGGTGTGCGCCTGATGCTTAATTTAGCTCGCACATTTGAAGAGAAAACAGATGTTCGTTATGGAATTACTACGATGTGCATTGGCTTAGGAATGGGTGGAACTGTTATTTGGGAAAATCCACATTACACAGGAGGGGCAAAGTAATGGCTACCGCAATTACCCTTCCCGAAGGTGCACCGGAAGAAGTCATTACCCAATCGCTAGTGCGCG
>CAIXKQ010000021.1 GCA_903920065.1 uncultured Actinomycetes bacterium | reverse complement strand
TTTGAAAACGATAACGTGCAAGTCCTTGCCGTCTCATGCGATTCCATGCACACTCAGAAGATCTTTGCGGCACAAGAGGGATACACATTCCCTGTTTTGGCAGACTTCTGGCCACATGGCGCAGCAGCTAAGGCCTATGGAATCTTCAATGAAGATATCGGATGCGCACTGCGTGGAACATTTATCATTGATAAAGAAGGCATTGTGCGCTGGTCAGTAGTTCAAGGCCTAGGCGATGCTCGCAACAATGGCGATTACAAAACTGCTATTGCAGCTCTCTAATCTCGCACTTCTTACGCACGATTTTCCTACTTTCGTATATATAAAGTAGTATTCGCAAGCAGTAATAGCCGGGTGGCTAGCTCAGTGGTAGAGCGCCTCGTTTACACCGAGGATGTCGGGGGTTCGAAACCCTCGCCGCCCACGTTCGATTATTTTCAAATAATGCATAGCCAGCATATGGATAACGAGCTGCATCCCGACAACTCACTTAATTTCTAGTTAAGTAACCCCAGGCCAAGCTGGCCGCTATTGCTACCCAAATTTGGTAAGGAATGAGTAATAGTCCCATTATCAGCGATGCCCGAAATGTTAGATATAAAACTGGAATAGTTAACACTGTTGTTAAGACCAAGGCGATAGTGGCTAGCGTGAAGTTATGCGGGACATAAAACTGATAAGCCCAAGTGAGAGCTGCGATAATACTTAAGCCAAAGAAAACCAACCAGGAGATATTCTCGATGCGCGTTAAAGATTTAGAGACTTGATATGAAGCAAAACCTAGAACTATAAAGTTATAGGGCCAGATAATTCCGATAAAAGAGCTAGGTGGCTGCCAGGGTGGCCGCTCGAGAGATGAATACCAGCCAGGAGCGGAGGAAACCCAAATTCCCGATCCAAAGGCGTAAATGAAAACTAGCAAAATTCCAATTCCCGCTGTAATCAATTTAAAGTCCACAAGAGAAGGGTATTGCATTCTCTAGAAGTTGATGATGAAACCCTCATCGCCCTCGCGAATTTCGGGGTTGCTCCCTATCTACTAGCCAGACTCTGAATGTATTCTTCTCTCATGAAGTGCGGGAAAATAACAGCTGGCGGCAAAAAACTCACTGCTGCACTTGTCATTGGAATTCTTTCTTTTAGCACTCCAAGTTATGCAGATATCTTCATGGGCTTTAACACTGATGGAACTCCAATCTATGGTCCTGAACCACAAGGTGCAACGGGACCAATAGCAACTCCAGAAAACCCAGCATGGATTAAGAATCCTGATGGAAGCCCAACACAAGCAGAGCTTGACTACACCTTTATTCCCAATGCCGAAGAGAATGCAAAGAAGCCTCCAGTAATAACTTCGACTGCGCCTCCCGGAATGATTCAAAAGGGATTCAATGCCGATGGAACTCCTATTTATGGACCTGAACCACAAGGTGCAACTGGACCAATTGCAACACCGGAAAATCCGACATGGATTAAGAATCCTGATGGCACGCCAACTCCCGCAGAGCTTGGTTATACATTCCTACCAAATGCGGAAGAGAGAGCCAAAGCTGCCAATCTTGAAGAGTTACAGTCAATTGTTGAAAATGAGATTACAACATCTAAATTCACAAAGGTGAAGAAGGGCAGTACTTATACCCTGACTGGCAATGTAGAGATATCAGCAGTCAGCCCGACAATTAAAGTGATAGCGGTAAAGAAGGGTTCTGCAAATAAGAAGATTTCCTTTACCTACTCCGAGGACGGTCAGCTAGTGCTAAAAGCCTCACAGAAATTAAAGGGATATCAGCTTCAGATTATTAGCGACGAAAAGATTCTCAAGAAGATCACTCTTTAGAACTCAATTCCAAATCCGTCACACCCGCGCTCGAGATTAATCAACTTTTGATATTTCTACCAAAGCCTCATCGTTGGCAGACAAGAGTTTAATTCTTAAACTCTTGAAAACGAATGTATTTCCTTCTGGAAGAATTAACTGAGAACTCCATGGTTCTGCACCACGCTCGAAGCCGATTTCACCTAACTTGGTATCTGCCTGAAATCCGGTTGGTTTACCCAACCCAATCACTGGCGGAAAATTTCCTTTGCGAACCAATAAATAGTTGGCAGGCGAGAAGGAAGTGCCTAGTTCATTCTGCCCAAAATTTTCACGTCCTTGGTACACGGTGGTATCTACCAAATACACCATCAAGCCTTTGAATTTATCGTCAAATCCTGGAGCCCATTTGGAGTTCTTCTGATATTCAATCACGAGTACTTCATGATCAGAAACTTTGTACATTATTGATTCAATTTTGGCTTCGGAAGCCCCTCTAGCGTTTATGGGTACGATACTTTTTTCTAAGGAAGCCTCATCTACGCAGTAGATTTTCTCATCTGGTAACCAGTCCAGGATTAATTGATACCAAGTGAGCAAGTCGTAGGTAATTCCCTGCCCTCCCGCAGTCATCATTCCAATGTTTCGAGGATAGGTTGGCATATGTCCAGCAATTCCATGTGCATGAAGAATCTCATGCACGAGCCATGCCCATGCGGGGTTGCCTGTCAAGGAATAACTTGCGCCAGTTGAATACAACCCAGGATAAATTCTTCCTCCTGTGGGAGAAGTCAGCGGTGGTCCACCTTGTTGGTCAATCGGATTTTTTAGAACCTTTTGATTTCTAGGATAGTAAACCAATACTGCAGTAACATCTTGCAAATTCATATCTTTCGGTAATTTATCTAGGTATTCCTGCACATGTTTAGCGAATCTTGCTGACCTTTCATTAGGGTCCTGAGATTCATGCAACTCCTCATATTGAGCAATGGGATTGTTTGCTCGTATCCACTTGTCATAGGTCAGAAATTCGTATCGTGCTCGGCCATTTGAATAACGTGCGAAGTATTCCCTTATAGTCTCTAAGTCGCTGCGATATCTGTCCTCTGCTTTCTCTCCGCCTGGTTCATCTACGAAATCAACGGGCAAGACTAAGACCTTATTGATTCCTGAATTTGAATAACCATTTGTGGGAGTCGCTGGATATGCAATAGCTTGAGTTCTTTCTCCCTTGGTTCTTTTATCTGAAATCCGACAGCGTTGCATATCGCTGATTCCCGCATTAAATGAAGCGGAGTATTGAGTGCGTGCTGGCTCTGGTGCAGCTGTTGTACTCGTAGGTGTCTTTGTTCCCGGCTTTGTAACAGCCACACCCTGATTCCACACCAACTTCTTACCTGATTTAATACAAGTGAACTTCTTACCAGCACTTGTATTCGTGGTCCCTGCTTTCGAGCACGTTGCACCGGCCTTCACAGCGGCTGTGGCAGGTAGGGCAAATGCTGATAAAAGGAAGGCGGCTGAAATCGTCGTAGCCAATACCTTTTTCATAGCGCAATCCTTGCCTTAATCAACTTAGCAAGCAAGGTCTTTGTCAGAGGTTTATCTACTGGGACGTGAATCGCGCTCTTTGTTGTGGTGAATTTTGCTAACTCTTCTGGAAATAACTTCAAGATAGATCCACTAAATGGGTAGTACCCGACATGCTGCTTATTGGCCAGTAGGCCTGCAACAACCTCACCATCAACTCTAAAGGCTGGCATGGCATAACTGACAACCTCTTGGGCCTCAGGAATAATCTGCAGAATTCGCTCGCGCATCTCTAACATCGTTTGGCGATGAGGTGAAGGTGCGTTGTCGTAGTACTTCTTCACATCTGCAGGGATACGCCGTGCCATCTGGAAATTCTCCCAGATGCCTGCTGGTGTGGGTAGGTCTAGATTCGCAGGTACTATGACTTTATGCGTGGACATCCGATAAAAGCTAGTAAATTTCTAGACACCTTGATGTCTGCCAGCACATTCTTACTTCTGGCCTTGATCCTTCTTATCTCTCATACCGCAGCGCCAGGTGCATTCGCCCATGCCGAGATAGCACGGACAAACCCAGTAAAGAGCGCCATGCTGACGCAATCACCGAAATCTGTGTGGATTGAATTTGGTGAGACTTTGTTGACGCTAGATAAAGAGAAAATCAATGCTTTAAAAGTTACCGATTCACGGGGAAAGCGCGTTGATAAGTCACCAACTATTGTCAGTGGTGTGCGAGCAACGACGAAGATCGTGGGCACCCTGAAGAAGGGTACATACTTAGTTACCTACCGAGTGGTCTCAGAAGATGGTCATCCAGTCAAAGGCAGCTACTCCTTCAGCGTTAAGTAGCCGCTGGCGCACTGGGTAAAGTAAGGTTCGGCTAAGAATTACATATTGCACCGCCACTTTTCTAGAGGAGAACGCCGTGAAAGCTAGCGCTAGCGACCAGCGTTCCATCCTCGATATTCAAAATTTTGACCTTCACAGCGCTACCTTAAAGAACAAGGCAGCGACCCTGCCTGAACTAGCTGAGATAACTTCGAGCACCATCAAGGCGAATAATGTGCGCGATCTACGAATTGCTGCAGAAACCGAACTCAGTGATGTCAAGCGCGAGCTACTACGTGCCGAAGGTGATGTTGAGCAGATTGTTACTCGCATTACTCGTGATGAGACCCGACTGGCATCCGGCACCGGAACCCCGAAAGAACTTGAGCAGACTCAACATGAGCTTGTCACCTTAGGCGCTCGCAGATCAGAGTTAGAAGAAGTTGAGCTTGAAATAATGTTGCGAGTAGATGGACTCAAAGAGCGCATTGCGGCTTTAACGGCAGAGGAAGCAGAGCTTGCGGCAGTCATTGCTGATTTAAATATCCGCAAAGAAAACGCCATGGCCGCAATCAACACCGAACTTGAAGGAATTGCCACAGATCGCGCGGCAACCACACAATCAGTCAGTGCTGAATTCCTGGCGCTCTATGAAAAAATCCGTGGA
>CAIXKQ010000020.1 GCA_903920065.1 uncultured Actinomycetes bacterium | reverse complement strand
ATTGTTACTGCAGCGCGCATCGTGTGCGGGTCAACGCTATATAGCTGCACTGATCGTGGCCATTCGCCAGGACCTGGAACTATCATTCGCAGAGTTTCTGGACGACGTTCTATGAGTGCGCGCGCAGTAACCATTTCGGAAACAAATAAGCCTGCACCTTGTTCGCGACAAAGCGTACGAAATGGTGCATTAGTGATTCCTGCCATCGGTGCAAGTACTACAGGTGGATCAATAAAGTGATCACCACTTGCAAGTGGCAGGCGAAGTGGTTCTAACAGCCGAGGAGTCGTGGCGCTAACCATGCTTCAACCTGATCGAGTGCGATGCGTTCTTGTGCCATCGTGTCACGATCGCGAATTGTCACTGCATGATCTTCAAGAGTTTCAAAATCAATAGTGATGCAATATGGCGTACCGATTTCATCTTGACGGCGATAACGACGTCCGATTGCACCAGCATCATCGAAATCGATATTCCAATTCTTGCGCAATTGCGTTGCGAGATCGCGTGCCATTGGTGAAAGATCTGCATTGCGTGAAAGTGGCAACACAGCAACCTTAATCGGTGCGAGGCGGTGATCGAGTTTGAGTACAACTCGCTTCTCCATCTCGCCCTTGCTATTTGGTGCCTCATCTTCTGTATATGCATCCATCAAGAAAGTTAGAGCGCAGCGATCAACACCTGCTGCAGGCTCAATCACATAAGGTGTCCAGCGCTCATTCTTCTCTTGATCAAAGTAAGACAAATCTTTTCCAGATGCTGCTGAGTGCGCCTTAAGATCGAAATCGGTGCGGTTAGCAATACCTTCTAGCTCACCCCACTCAGTTCCGTTAAATTCAAATTTGTATTCAATATCTGTCGTGCCCTTTGAATAATGTGAGAGCTTCTCTTTTGGATGCTCAAATAGGCGCAGCCGTTCTGGGTCAATTCCTAGATCTTTATACCAATTAAGGCGAGTCTCAATCCAATACTTATGCCATTCCTCATCGGTGCCAGGAACCACAAAGAATTCCATCTCCATCTGCTCGAATTCACGAGTACGGAATATGAAGTTGCCGGGGGTAATTTCATTGCGGAAAGATTTACCAATCTGGCCAATACCAAAAGGTGGCTTTTTGCGTGATGTTGTCATCACGTTATCAAAGTTAATAAAGATTCCTTGGGCTGTCTCAGGTCGCAAATAGGCAAGCCCTGTCTCATCTTCTACTGGGCCAAGAAAAGTCTTGAGTAAGCCAGAGAATTGTTTAGGTGTTGTAAATTGTCCTTTGTTGCCACATGCCGGGCAGTTCATATCAGCAAGAGAATCAAGCTTCTTCTTATGCTTGGCTTCATACTGCTCTTCTAAATGATCTGCGCGATAACGCTTATGGCACGCGGTGCACTCTGTGAGCGGATCGCTAAATGTTGCAACGTGACCAGATGCTTCCCAGACTTCGCGCGCAAGGATTACTGAGGAATCAAGTCCAACTACATCTTCGCGTCCCATGACCATCGACTTCCACCACTGGCGCTTAACGTTGTTCTTGACTTCAACTCCGAGTGGGCCGTAATCCCAAGATGCTCGAAGGCCGCCATAAATTTCAGATGACGGGAATACAAATCCACGACGCTTTGAGAGTGAAACAATATTTTCTAAACGGTCTACCGCCATTACAAATCTCCATCCGGCTGGCTGTCGGCGAATTACAACGGTCGTTGAAATCGTGTGCTTAGTTTATCTCGTATGCCCCAGGTTCATCAATTGCGCGCGCAAGTAGCGGTATAGCCTCAAGTTTTGTGCGCATTGCACTCAGTGCCCGGCGATAAGACCCAACATTTTCCCAACGAGTTACCAGCGCCCAGAGATGTGTCTCATCTAAATTCTGGCCATATTCGCCATCGATAAAACCGACACACGATGCCAGGGCTTCATAAGCGGTGCGAATATCTTTTTCAAAGGCCGCGCTCTCAGCAAGCTGCACTTCAAAGCGGGCGATGGCGATCATGTGAGAAGAGTAATGCCGGTATCCTTGGGCTCATGAACATGGCCATCGTCTTTGCAGCAATCACCGTGCTGGCAACGACCTTCGGTGGTTATGTCGCCCTAAAATCATCCGATCGTTTCCACCTAGTACTTGGTCTCTCAGCCGGACTTTTGTTGGGTCTGGTCGGCTTTGACTTGTTGCCAGAAGTATTTGAGATGAATACATCTTCAATTGGCGGGGTCCGCACCGTTTCACTTGCCATTCTTATCGGATTCTTATCACTACACATCATTGAGGGAATCTTTGGTGGCCACGAACCGGCCGAATCTGATTACGGTCATGATCACGAACACCACAACATCGCGGGTTCACTCGGCGCACTTGCCATGGGTGGCCATGTATTCCTTGATGGCGTTGGCCTCGGTGTTGCATTTAAAGTCAGTAACTCACTTGGCTATGCCGTCTTCATTGCAGTTTTAGTACACGCATTTAGCGATGGACTTAACACCGTCTCACTGATCGTAAAGAGCGGAAATTGGAGCAAGCGAAGCTACGGCTTGCTGGCAATCGATGCTATCGCTCGAATTGGTGGAGCAAGTGTCGGCACCTATCTTGTTCTCAATGATTCGCTACTGGCACTCTACTTGGCGCTCTTTACCGGTTTTGTTATCTACCTAGCAACATCACACATCTTGCCTGAAGCGCACTCACGTCACTCATCACGCTGGACATTCTTTTCAACAATCTGCGGAGTGCTTATTATGTGGGGCGTTGTAGCAAGCCTTTAATTCAAATTATTGGGCGCTGCCAAATCTGCGTTCGCGACCCGAATAAATCTCAATCGCCTTCCACAATAATTCTGGCGTCATATCTGGCCACAAAACATCCATAAAGACGAGCTCAGCATAAGAAGTTTGCCACGGTAAGAAGTTGCTGGTGCGTTGTTCTCCCGATGAGCGCAGGAACATATCGACATCGCGCATCTTGGGTGAATATAGATACTTCTCTAGCGTCTTCTCATTGATGGAGTCAGCTTTAACTTTTCCACGCTTCACATCGCGTGCCAACTCTGTCGCTGCATCAACAATTTCTGCCCGCCCTCCGTAATTCACACACATATTAAGCGTTAATTTCTTATTCTTACTTGTTAACTCTTGGGCTTCCTCCAGCTCTGAAATCACTGATTTCCATAGCCGCTGTGGGCGCCCGAGCCATTGAATTTTGACTCCCATCTCATTCAAGCTATCCCGGCGAGTACGCAGCATTTCGCGGCTATAGCCCATCAAAAACTTCACTTCTTCTGGGCTGCGCTTCCAATTTTCAGTCGAGAACGCATAAGCACTAATCTCTTTGACGCCAAAACCAATTGCAGCTTCTACTAAATCAAAGAGAACTTTTTCACCCGCTTGATGGCCGGCGGTGCGAGGTAATCCGCGCTCTTTTGCCCAGCGACCATTTCCATCCATCACGATTGCGATGTGTTGGGGAATATCAATCTTCTTACTCATGTATTTCTAGTTAAGCCCTTTCCACCATCGGCAAACTTCGCAGTCCACGTTCCAGGTGCCATTGTAGGTAGGCAGTAACCAAACCACTAGCCTCTCGCCGATGGCGAGGTTCACTTTTTTCAGCCACATCCCAATCACCACGCAATAGCGCTTGCATCAGCTCGAGCGCTTCTGCAGATGCGGTAGCAGATGCTGATGGCCGGCAATCCATGCAAACAGATCCACCACCAACTAATGAGAAGTAACGGTGCGGCCCTGGCTTTTCACAACGAGAACATGAAGTCATCGAAGGTTCATAGCCACCAATAGAAAGTGAGCGCAATAGAAATGCATCGAGGATCAGCGATGAGTCATAACGATTATCAGCCAGGGCTTTCATGCCACCAACTACTAAGTGAAATTCTTGCGGGGCAGGCTCTTCCTCTTGCTGGGTAAAGCGCTCAGCGGTTTCCAGGATGGCGTGAGCGATGGTCCAGCGTTGATAATCGTTGGTGAGTGCTTCACCGTAATTCATAATCGCTTCCACTTGGGTGATGGTGTCAAAAGTCTTACCCGCATGCATCTGGATATCTACATGGCTGCCTGGCTCTAAACGCGCACCGAATTTCGACATGGTGCGACGCACCCCTTTTGCCACACCACGCACGCGACCATGCTCTTTGGTGAGCAGGGTAATGATGCGATCTGCTTCACCCAGTTTTTGTGTGCGCAGAATAATTGCCTCATCGCGATAAAGCTTGGATTGAGGTGCAGACATACTGCGTACGGTAGTTAGCGAATAGCGCGATTGATTGCAGACACGACGGCTTTAAGTGAAGCAGT
>CAIXKQ010000019.1 GCA_903920065.1 uncultured Actinomycetes bacterium | reverse complement strand
TATGGCGGTTGACCTAGGTACTGCTAACACGCTTGTCTATGTTCGCGGTCGTGGCATTGTTCTTAACGAGCCATCAGTAGTTGCTGTCAACCAAGATACTGGCGGCATCCTTGCTGTTGGTCTTGAAGCAAAGAAGATGATTGGTCGTACTCCGGGCAACATCGTTGCAATTCGTCCTCTTAAGGATGGAGTGATTGCAGACTTCGACACACCTGAGCGCATGCTCCGTTACTTTATTCAAAAAGTGCACCGTCGTAGCTATCTTGCTAAGCCACGCATTGTTGTTTGTGTTCCATCAGGAATTACCGGTGTGGAACAGCGCGCAGTAAAAGATGCGGGCTATGCCGCAGGTGCTCGTAAGGTTTACATCATTGAAGAACCAATGGCTGCTGCAATCGGGGCTGGTCTTCCGATCCACGAACCAACCGGAAATATGGTGGTAGATATCGGCGGTGGAACAACTGAAGTTGCCGTGATTTCACTGGGCGGAATCGTCACCGCGCTATCAATTCGCATTGGCGGCGATGAGCTTGATCAATCGATTATTAACTGGACCAAGCGCGAATACTCACTACTTTTGGGTGAGCGCACCGCCGAAGAGATCAAGATGGCTATCGGTTCGGCATACCCACTTCAGGGTGAAAATGATGCTGAAATTCGCGGTCGCGACCTGGCAACCGGACTTCCCAAGACCATCGTCGTCACAGCTGCTGAAATTCGCAAAGCACTAGAAGAGCCGGTCAACCAAATCATTAACGCAGTCAAGGCAACTCTTGATAAGTGCCCACCAGAACTTTCTTCAGATCTCATGGATCGCGGCATCGTTCTTACAGGTGGCGGCGCACTTCTTAAGGGACTCGATGAGCGACTTCGCAAAGAGACTGGAATGCCAATTCACATTGCAGACCGTCCACTGGATGCAGTCGTTGAAGGCTCCGGAAAATGCATTGAAGAGTTTGAAGCCCTTGAAAAGGTTTTGATCTCCGAGCCTCGTCGATAGGTAGTTAACAGTGCGCTACGGCGGCGACAACCGTGGTCGCTTACTCATCATCGTATTAATTGTTACTTCACTCTTCCTGATTACTTTGGATCTGCGTGGCGTCTCAGTAATCGGTGGCGTGCGCACAGGAACACAGACCGCTCTCACTCCGGTGCAAAAATTTGGCTCTTGGGCGCTGACGCCATTTCGTAATTTTGCATCTGATGTCACTCACTTGGGGCGCACCCGCAACCAAATTGAGAAACTCAAGGCTGAAAATGAGACGCTGCGTAACACTCTGCTCAATCGCAAAACCGCCGATGCCCAATTGAAGCAATTAAAGAGCGTTCTGAACCTTGCTGGTGGCGGAGGATATAAAGTTGTCAATGCAAAAGTTATTTCACAAGGCCCGACTACATCATTTACGCAGACAATCACCATTGATGCTGGAACAAGTTCAGGAATTCGTAGCAATATGACGGTGATCTCTGGCTATGGGCTAGTTGGAGTCGTGAAGATTGCCTATCCAGATAGCTCTCTCGTCCAGCTTGCATCAGATCCGGCATTTCGAATTGGTGCACGTATTGCAAAGTCAGAACAGATCGGAATCCTAAGCGGCCAAGGCTCTCGTACCGGCGTTTTGCAGTTACTAGATAACACCACAACTGTGAAGGCGGGGGACGCACTCCTTGCTCGTGGAAGTGATAGTGGACGCCCCTTTGTTCCGGGAGTACCCATTGGCGAGGTAATTTCAGTTGATAATTCACCTGGCGCTGTCACCCAAACTGCCGAAGTTAAGTTCTATGCAAACTTTTCCACTCTGGGCGTTGTCGCAGTTGTAATCGCAAATCCGGAATCTGATCCTCGAGATGCATTGGTACCGCCCAAGCCACGTCCCACTCCACTTCCCACAGTGACGATTTATGCAACACCTTCTCCATCTCCGTCCACCAGCACAGAGCCATGATGGAACTATGACAATCCGTAGGTATCTGCTTTCAATCCCAATCTTTCTCCTTATCTATGTATTGCAAGAAGCTTTTGTTACTCAACTCAGACTGCCACTTGGTGGTTTCTCACTCCTGCTCATCGCTACCCTTATTTGGGCAACGCTCAGCACACCAGAGATTGGTGTTCTTACCGGTTTCGGTGCCGGCATTCTGATGGATCTTTCGCAAAGTTCTCCTGGTCCGATGGGCCACTGGACTCTCGTTCTGATTTTGGCCGGGTATGGCGTTGCATTTTTAGGTTATGGCGATGACAACATACGTTCTAATCCCATCAACATCGTTCTTATTACCACTGTGGGAGTCGTGGCTAGTCAATCTGTTTTCTTATTACTTGGATTTCTACTTGGACAAGAGATTGGAAGTATTTCCCACATCGCATTCCTACTGGCGGGATCAGCATTTTGGACAGCAATAGTCTCACCGCTGGTTCTTAAAGTCCTTGCCTTCATACATGCAAATGTCTTTGGAACCAGATCACTCCTATGAACCAACGCTCACGCTTAAGTTTGTTAGTGATTCAAATATTTTTTGTCTCTCTCATGGTCGCACTCCTCGGCCGCCTTTTCTATCTTCAGGTTGCAGCAGGTCCGACTTATCGCGATGCTGCGCTGAGCATTCAAAGTCGTGATGTTGCCACCCCGGCCAACCGCGGATTTATTGTTGACTCCTCCGGCGTTCCGCTGGCGCTGAGCAAGGTTGCCCTGGCAATTACTGTTGATCGCACCGTAATTGATAAGTTGCCTGATAAGGGCGTAGCAGTGCTACGAAAGCTCGTTACATTATTAGGACTTCAATACTCTGATGTGTGGCAGCGCACGCGCTTATGCGGTGAGTTACCTAAGGGCGTGCGAGCTGGTTGCTGGACAGGTTCTCGCTTCCAACCTATTCCTATTACAAAGTCGGCCGATCCGGCACTTGCGCTGCGTATTGTTGAAAGATCAGATCGTTATCCCGGAATCTCTGCCACGCCTGTTGCCATTAGAAGTTACCCACAAACACTGGGTGTCACCGGTAGTCATGTTCTGGGTTACGTTGGGCCTCTTACCGAAGAAGATCTTGCAGGTGCTAACGGGCGCACCTACTTCCGTTCTGAATCAATTGGAAAGACCGGTCTTGAAATTCAATACGATGAATACCTGCGTGGTGTTCCAGGAATAAAGACTTTTATTGTTGACCGCAAAGAGGCGGTGACGAACACGAGCCAGGATACGAAGCCAATTGCCGGCAATCATTTGGTGACAAGTTTAGATGTCAGACTGCAAGCTGCCAGTGAAAAAGCTTTGGAGGAAGCAGTCAAGCGTGCACGTTCGATGGGATATCGAGCCGATGGTGGAGCAGCGGTAGTTCTCGATGTTCGAAATGGTCAAGTACTCGCTCTAGCTTCTTATCCAACTTTTGATCCCAATGCATTTGAACGCGGACTGACAATTAAAGAAGCAGAGGCGCTTTATAGCGAGAGCAATGGTGTCCCAGCATTGAATAGAGCGTTGCAGGGACTCTATGCAACTGGCTCTACCTTCAAGGCCGTCTCTGTGATTGCAGCTAAGAATGCGGGCTATGACCTAAATAAGAGTTACACGTGCCCAGCAGAAGTTCAGATTGGAAATCGCGCCTTCCAAAACTTTGAAAGTAAAGCGCAAGGAACTATCTCTATGAAGAAGGCGATTGCAGTTTCATGCGACACCATCTGGTATCAAATCGCATACGACGAGTGGGTGCGAGATGGCGGCTTGCGACCTAAATCAAACCCCAATGATTACTTCTTTAACGCAGCAAAGAGCTTTCAGATGGGCGTTAAGACAGGTGTCGATCTACCTTCTGAATCAGCTGGACGACTTGCTAACCGTGAATATAAGAAGACTTGGTATGCCCAGAATAAAAATTTCTACTGTAATTATCAGCAGCGAGCGAGCAAAGCTCAACAGACTGCATTCTTACTCCAGCTCGCTCGAGAGAACTGCCTAGATGGAGATAAAGTTCGAGGCGGAGATGCCGTGAACTTCTCTATTGGCCAGGGCGATACCGTGATTACGCCCATTAAATTAGCTCAAATGTATGCAGCGATTGCCAACGGCGGAACAATATGGCAACCCACCATCGCCAAAGCGATTGTGAGTCAGCAAGGAAAAGTAATCAAGACCTTTGAACCCAAGAAGTTGGGGGAGATCTCAGCCGATGCCGAAACCATCGCCTTCTTGCATGATGCACTTCACGAAGTGACCTTGACCGGAACTTCTGCCGGAGTCTTTTCGCGTTTTCCCGTTCCAACATCAGGAAAGACAGGAACCGCGCAAGTCTTTGGTAAGAACTCAAATGGAACACTCAAAGCTGACACCTCTTGGTATGCCTCCTTTGCACCGGCTAAGAAACCACGTTATGCAGTAGTCATGATGGTTAGCCAAGGTGGTTTTGGAGCCAGCACATCAGGTGTGGGTGTGCGACAAATTTACGAGACTCTCTTCGGTGTGCAAGGCAATATTGTTAAACCTGAACTAGCGTTATTCCCTAAAGGAAAACCACCGATTAAGTTGCCACGTATCTCACCGGCCAAGAAGCCGGCTGCCTCAATTTTAAATCCAGAAAAAGCGAAGAAGGAGTTACCGGTGACCAAGCCATGAGTACATTCCTCAATCGCAATCCATATCGTCGTGCGCGAAATAAGTCTTTCTTTTCCGGCTTTGATCCAATTCTGAGCGCTGCAGTAGGTGGACTGCTCATTATTGGGACCTTGTTGGTCTATGCCGCAACCCGTGATTGGTATTCGGCCAACGGCCTTGACCCTCAGTACTACCTCAAACGACATGTGATTAACATTGTTATTGGATTGGCACTTGCCTGGGGAACAACGATCATTGATTACCGCCTGCTTCGCGCCTACACCCCATTTATCTGGGGCTTTGGCGTCCTTGGCTTAATTTTTGTTCTTATTCCAGGAGTGGGCAGTGAAGTAAATGGCGCTAAAGCGTGGATACGTCTGCCTGCGGGTTTTCAGATCCAACCGGCTGAGATTGCAAAGATCTCAATCATTATTGGAATTTCGATGTTGTTATCTGAGCGCACGCATAACTCAGATGAACCGAGCACAAACGACATTCTTAAAGCTCTTGCAGTTGCAGCTCTTCCCATCCTGCTTATTTTGCGTCAGCCAGATATGGGAACGGTCTTCATTATTAGCGCATCAGTTGTCACAATCCTGGCTGTCTCAGGAGCCCCCATGAAGTGGATTGTCGGTCTGATACTGCTGGCAGTCATTGGTGGATTTGTCGCAACAAAAGCTGGAATCATTAGTGATTACCAAGTAAAGCGATTGCAATCATTTGTTGACCCCAATGCTGATACGCAGGGCGCTGGCTATCAATTGCGCCAAGCGCGCATCACAGTCGGCTCTGGTGGGCTCATCGGTACTGGTTTGTTTAATGGTCCACAAACAAATGGTCGATTTGTGCCAGAGCAACAGACTGACTTCATCTTTACCGTGGCAGGTGAGGAGCTAGGTTTTGTTGGGTGCTCAGTAATTATTCTGCTGCTGCTCACTATTCTGATGCGAGCATTTGGTATTGCTAGACGATCGACGGACCCCTACGGGACACTTGTCTGCACCGGGGTCATCGCCTGGTTTGCCTTTCAGATCTTTGAAAATGTTGGCATGACTTTGGGCTTGATGCCGATGACCGGAGTTCCGCTGCCCTTCCTGTCATATGGTGGCTCGAGCATGTTTGCCAATCTCATCGGAATTGGGCTGCTACAGAATGTTCATGCCAGCCAGCGTGGCTGATTCACGCTCAGAATAGGTTTTCGACCGACTTATCTGTCATAATTAGGCCAACAGTTCAGCGCGGCCAGCGATCTTTATCGCGCCTGCGGCGGACTACACAAAAGATTAAAAAATGAGTTTTGCTCAAGATGGCAACATTTTGGGCCACGAGATTGCGTATCGCTAATTGAAAAAAGCAGGTACGCACTAAAGGATTTGGTGCCATGGCTATCGAGCCAAAATCACCGCGCAAACGTGCGGTTAAGAAATCAAGCAAGAAATCATTAGGCGTTCCCACAGTTGATACAACTGCAGAGGGAGCCGAAAGTGCAGCAGCTGATACAGAGGCTGCTCCTAAATCGCGTAAGAAAGCTGCTGCGATTCCAGTTCCAGTCTTTCAAGCTGCTCCTTCAGACGCTGTTGCTCCTAAGCGAGCTACAAAGGCGGCGAAGAAGCAAGCGCCGACAAAAGAGAGTGCAGAAACTGTTGCAACGGATGCCGACTCTGAAGATTCAGATTCTCGCACCGGACGCAATCGCCGTCGCCGTCGCGGTGGCCGCGGTCGTCGTAAGCCACAAGTTGATGGTCAAACAAGTGAAGATTTAGATTCTGAAGAAGGTACAGATGATGAATCTGGCGATTCCGAGGATGGTTCGGCAGAAGGTGGCACACATCGCCGTCGCCGTCGCCGTCGGGCAACGGGTGAAGGAATCACACCAGGTGAAGTCATTGATGAAGATGGTGTCGTCACTATCGTTAAAGTTCGCGAAGTTCGTGAAAAATCAGAGCGACCAGCACGTGAGCGCACAGAGCGTGGAACACGTAATCGCCGTGATCGCGACCGTGGGCGCAGTGAGTCTCGTGAATACCGCGAGCCATATCGTCGCCGCGGAACCATTATTACTGATGGCGAATTCTTAGCACGTCGTGAAAATGTTGATCGCGAGATGGTGGTTCGCCAAATCGGAGATCGTATTCAGATTGCTGTTATTGAAGATAACGTGATGGTTGAGCACTATGTCAATAGAAATGCCAACGTCTCCTATGTGGGTAACGTCTATCTTGGTCGCGTGCAGAACGTGCTGCCATCGATGGAAGCAGCCTTCGTTGATATCGGTAAGGGACGTAACGCTGTTCTCTATGCTGGTGAAGTTAATTGGGATGCAGCTGGAATTTCTGAATCTGAACCTCGCAAGATTGAAATGGTCTTAAAGACTGGTCAGCCAGTTCTTGTTCAGGTAACAAAAGATCCGATTGGCCAAAAAGGTGCCCGCCTGACTAGCCAAATCTCACTTCCAGGGCGTTATGTTGTCTATGTTCCTGGCGGTGGCATGAGTGGAATCTCAAAGCGTCTTCCAGAATCAGAGCGCACTCGCCTTAAAGCAATTCTTAAAAACCTCATTCCCGATACTGCTGGCGTCATTGTGCGCACGGCAGCAGAAGGTGTCTCGGAAGTTGAACTCACCGCAGATGTCGAGCGACTGAAAGCGCAATGGGAAGATATTTTCCAGAAGTCAGAAAATCCAAACTTTCATGCACCGGCGCTTCTGCTCTCAGAGCCAGATCTTGCCGTGCGCGTTATCCGCGATATCTTCAATGAAGATTTCCGCAAGCTCATCATTCAGGGCAATGAAGCATGGGATGAAATCACTTCCTACCTAGGCTCCATCGCTCCCGAACTTGTTGCCAAGATTGAAAAGTATTCTGGCAGCGGAGATCTATTTGCTGATTACCGCGTCGAGGAGCAGTTGGCTAAGGCATTTGATCGCAAGGTTTATCTGCCTTCAGGTGGTTCACTTGTTATCGATCGCACCGAAGCTATGGTCGTGATTGATGTGAACACAGGTAAGTTCATCGGTAAGGGTGGAAACCTGGAAGAGACAGTGACTAAGAACAACCTAGAGGCGGCAGAAGAAATTGCCCGTCAACTTCGTCTTCGTGACTTAGGTGGAATTGTTGTTATCGACTTCATCGATATGGTCCTTGAATCAAATCGTGATGCCGTGCTTCGTCGCCTCGTTGAATCACTGGGTCGCGATCGCACCAAGCATCAAGTTGCTGAAGTAACCTCACTCGGTCTGGTTCAAATGACTCGTAAGCGTGTGGGACAAGGCCTGATTGAAGCCTTCTCAACCACATGTGATTCATGTAATGGACGTGGAATTCATGTGCATATGGATCCAGTGAAGATGAAGGCACCGATGCCACAAGTGAATTCACAGTCATCACATCATCCAGATGTTGAGGAAGATTCAGCAACGGATCATGAATTTCATGAAACGTTAAATGATGAGAGTCCAGCAGAAGAGTCTGAAGCAGTCGTTACCCCCAAGGGAAAGCGCCGCCGCAGGGCCGCTAGCTCCGGGGTCATCACCGCCTAGCCTCATAAATGAAGTGAATTTAGGGGTCAATTTGACCCATGGGGTATGAAATCCGTACCCTTAGCGTCTGCCTGAACGCGCTCTATGCGTGAATCAAGCTTGAAACTATTACACGAAGAACTGAGGCAATGAGCATGTACGCAATCGTTAAAGCTGGCGGACGCCAGGAGAAGGTAACTGTTGGCGAGACCATCACCGTTGATCGCATCGACGCTGCTGCTGGTTCATCAGTTTCTTTCCCAGCTCTTCTGGTCGTTGATGGCGCAAGTGTCACAACAGACCCAAAGGTTCTCTCAAGCATCAAGGTCACTGGCGAAGTGATTGACGAAGTAAAGGGTCCAAAGATCGACATCCTTCGTTATAAGAACAAGACAGGTCATCGCCGTCGTCAAGGTTTTCGTGCACAGCACACTCGCGTAAAGATCACCGCAATCAGCGGTGCTAAGTAAGGGTTAAGGGAGCAAATAAATGGCAAGTAAAAAGGGTGTTTCCTCAACTCGTAACGGTCGCGATTCAAACCCACAGTACCTCGGTATTAAGCGTTTCGGCGGTCAAGAAGTTAATGCAGGTGAAATTCTCGTTCGTCAGCGTGGAACACACTTCCACCCAGGCAAGAATGTAGGACGCGGTAAAGATGACACACTATTTGCTCTTGCAGCTGGTGCAGTTGAATTCGGTCGCGCTCGCGGTCGTCGCGTAGTGAATGTAGTCCCTGCAGTTTAATTTAGGTTTCTCTACAAAGAGCGGGCCGCATTTATCGCGGTCCGCTTTTTTATTTAACAAATATTTCAGCAGATAACTGGAAGGGCAGGTGAGGTCAGATGGCAACATTTATCGATAGCGTCACCCTCTTTGCGACTGCCGGAAAAGGCGGCGACGGCTGCGTCTCTGTTAAGCGTGAAAAATTTAAGCCACTCGGTGGACCAGATGGTGGCAATGGCGGACGCGGGGGAGACATCATTCTCGTGGTTGATTCATCTGTCACAACCCTGCTTGATTTCCATCACTCACCACATCGCAAAGCAACATCAGGTCACCAAGGATTCGGTGATCGTAAAGATGGAGTATCAGGTGAAGATCTCATCATGCCTGTTCCTAATGGCACAGTTGTCTATGATGAAAATGGGATACAAATTGCGGATCTCGTTGGTATCGGCACAACATTTCTTGCAGCACGTGGTGGTCACGGCGGATTAGGAAACTTAGCTCTCTCTTCTTCTAAGCGCCGCGCACCAGGCTTCGCTCTCCTTGGTGAGCCAGGTGAAGAACGCAGACTCACACTCGAACTTAAATCAGTTGCTGATATCGCACTCGTTGGTTTTCCTAGTGCGGGCAAGTCATCTCTCATTGCCGCCGTTTCAGCTGCTCGCCCAAAGATTGCGGACTATCCATTTACTACCCTGGTTCCAAATCTCGGTGTAGTGCAAGCCGGTGATACCCGCTTTACGGTGGCAGATGTTCCAGGACTTATTCCAGGTGCATCACAAGGAAAAGGTTTAGGACTTCAATTCTTGCGCCACGTAGAGCGCTGCGTTGCACTTGTACATGTCCTTGATTGCGGAACTCTGGAGACAGATCGCAACCCAGTTGATGACTTAGAGGCTATTGAAAATGAGCTCGCACTCTATGGCGGACTAGAAGATCGCGTTCGTATTGTCGCGCTCAATAAAATTGACTTACCTGATGGCAAAGCGATGGCCGATATGGTGCAGGAGCAGCTGAAAGAAAAAGGTTACGAGGTTTATCAAGTATCTGCAGCAAGCCGAGAAGGTTTACCTGAACTTATGTATGCCATGGCTCGCCTTGTGCAGCGAGAGCGAGCAGAAGCTGCAAAGGAAGAGCGCACGCGAATCATCTTGCGCCCAGTTGCAGTCGATGATTCCGGTTTTTCGGTGCAACTCAATGGCGATGGATCCTTTAGCGTGCGCGGACAAAAAGTAGTTCGTTGGGTGCGACAGACAAACTTTAAGAATGCCGAAGCAATCGGATATCTCGCAGATCGCCTGGCGCAGTTAGGGGTTGAAAAAGAACTCTTTAAGAAGGGCGCAGTTGCCGGTTCGGAAGTGCGCATTGGTTCTGGTGATAACGAGGTCGTATTTGAATGGGAACCAACTATTGAAGCGGGAGCTGAACAACTTGCTGGCTTCTTACATCGCCGCGGTGAGGATTCACGTCTTGAAGGTTCATGGGGCGCAGTTGAGCCTGAGGTAGATAAACTTTCAGATGACGAAATTGCCCGTCAATGGGAATATAACGTGGAAGAGCCAACAAATCCTGAAATAAAGTTATCATTAGCTCAACTAGAAGAGAGCGAAGAAGAAAGTCATGACAAGTGAACCGCGAGGCTTTAACCAGCGCTAAGCGCATCGTCATCAAAATCGGCTCGTCATCTCTCACCGGCGCTGCTGGTTCTGAGCTAGATCCACACGCTGTTGCAAAAATTGTTGACTTTGCTTACTCACTTAAAAAGCGCGGGGCCGATGTATTACTCGTTTCATCTGGTGCGATCGCAGCCGGGTTGGCGCCATTGGGCTTAAAGGTGCGGCCAAAGGATTTAGCTACCCAACAAGCAGCCGCTTCAGTCGGACAAGGTTTACTTATTGCCCAGTACCACGAGAAGTTTTCTGCCCATGGCGTTATCTCTTCCCAAGTACTGCTGACAACCGAAGATATTGTGCGCCGTTCGCACTATCAAAATGCGCAGCAAACGCTCACTAAATTACTCTCACTGGGCGTTATTCCGATTGTCAATGAAAATGACACCGTTGGAACCCAAGAAATTAGATTTGGTGACAACGATCGACTCGCAGCCCTGGTTGCCCTACTTATCCATGCTGATTTATTGATTCTTGTTTCGGATATCGATGCGCTCTATGACGCACCACCAACACAAAGTGGGGCGCAGCCAATTCGTTATGTCGCCACAATGTCAGATATCGAAACCATTGTCTTAGGTGGAGCAGGTTCTGCCGGTGTGGGCAGTGGCGGAATGGTGACAAAGGTAGAGGCAGCTCGCATTGCAACGAGTGCCGGAATTCCTATGTTGCTGACATCTCTTGCACATTGCGGTCATGCAATCGCGGGTCAAGATTATGGAACCTTCTTTGCTCCGCAGAGTTCGAAAGCAACCTCACGTCTGCTCTGGTTGGCACATGCTTCAACGCCACAAGGCCGCCTTATTCTCGATGCCGGAGCAGTGAAGGCAATTCTTGAAAGAGGAGTGTCCTTACTTCCGGCCGGCGTCACAGCTGTTGAAGGAGAGTTCATTTCGGGTGACACCGTTGAACTCGCTTCTGAAGCTGGCAAAGTAATTGCACGTGGTCTCGTTGCTTTTGATTCATCTGAAATTCCACAAATGCTGGGGCGTTCAACGAAGGAACTCGCAGCATCGCTGGGCGCCGAATACGAGCGCGAGCTTGTGCATAGAGATGATTTAGTACTCCTATGAGCGCCGAAGCAATCATCGCCGAACTGGCAGGTAAAGCTCGTGTCGCTGCGCGCACTTTATCTACTGCCACAGGTGCCGAGCGAAAATCGGCACTTGAAGTAATTGCGCAGGCAATCGAATCACGGAGCGCCGAAATCTTGGCGGCAAATGAAATTGATATGCAGAATGCGCGCAAAGAGCAGATGCATCCGCAGATGCAGGATCGGCTCTTACTTACCGCAGAGCGTATTAAAGGTATTGCCGGGGGAGCGCGCCAAGTAGCAGCACTTGCAGATCCACTTGGACGTACCTTGCGAGAGTCAACGCTAGAAAATGGACTAGAGCTTAAGCAGATTTCTGTGCCATTCGGTGTGATTGGCATGGTCTATGAGGCACGTCCTAATGTCACAGTCGATGCCGCAGTAATTCTGCTGATGTCAGGAAATGCTGCGCTCTTGCGTGGTTCATCATCGGCGCGCAATAGCAATGAAATCTTGGTCAACGTCATGCGCGATGCCTTGCGCACGACAAAGATTTCACCTGAAGTCATTCAACTTGTTCCATCCGAAGATAGAGCAACGACTAAAGCCTTGCTGACGGCGCGTGGAAAGGTAGATCTTGTCATCCCTCGCGGCAGCGCCGCTCTTATTCGTATGGTCGTAGATGAATCAACGGTGCCAACAATTGAAACTGGCGCTGGCGTGTGTCACGTCTATGTTGATGAATTTGCAGACATTCAAAAGGCGCTACCTATTCTTGTTAACTCAAAAACACATCGGCCTAGTGTCTGCAATGCAGCAGAGACCTTGCTGGTGCATAAGGCAATCGCTCCCACATTCTTGCCAATGGCGCTCAAGGCTCTTAGCGATGCTGGAGTCATTTTGCATACTGATGCCACTGCTCAGAAGGTGGCCGAGAAGTTCAACATTGCAGCAACTATTGCAACGGATGAAAACTGGGCTACCGAGTACGGAGTTCTGGAGATGAATGTGGGTGTCGTTGATTCAGTTGATGCCGCAGCTGATCACATTATGAAGTTTGGAACTAACCACACTGAAGCTATTGTCACTGAAGATAAAGCTGCCGCCGCTCGGTTTATCGCCCTCTCTGATTGCGCTGCCGTGATGGTTAATACCTCAACCCGATTTACCGATGGCGAACAAATGGGATTTGGTGCAGAGATCGGCATTTCAAATCAGAAGTTACATGCGCGTGGTCCAATGGGGTTAGAGGCGATGACAACTACTACCTGGATCGTTACCGGCACTGGCCAGATTCGCTCTTAAACCAAACCTTTTATAGACTCCAGCACATGAGCAGCCTCTCCCGCGATGATGTCGCAAAACTTGCAGGCCTTGCCCGAATTGAAATGACAGAGGAAGAGCTAGTAAACCTTGCCTCCCAATTTGGAATGATTCTCGATGCTGTTGCTCGAGTGCAAGAGGTAGACCTGACCGGCGTTAAAGCAACATCGCATCCACAGCTACTAGAAAATATTGCGCGTCCAGATGTTGTGCTCCCAAGTCTTTCGCCAGCAGATGCACTCTCTGGCGCTCCGGCACAAGAGGAGCAACGTTTTCGCGTTCCACAAATTCTTGGTGAGGCAGAATGATTCGCCAGAGTGCAACCCAGATGGCCGCTGCTTTGGCAGATGGATCAACTACTGCTGTTGAATTAACCAAGGCACACCTTGATCAGATTGCGGCAGTTGATGGCCAAGTAAAAGCCTTTTTACATGTTGATGCCGAAGGCGCACTTGCCCAAGCAAAAGCGGTAGATGAAAAACGAAAGAGTGGCGAAAAGCTTTCACCTCTTGCCGGAATTCCATTAGCCCTTAAAGATGTCCTGGCACAACGCGGAGTTCCCACAACTGCTGGCTCAAAGATTTTGCAAGGCTGGCGCCCGCCCTATGACTCCACGGTTGTGAGCAAACTTAAAGATGCCGGCTTGGTGATATTAGGTAAGACAAATATGGATGAGTTCGCGATGGGTTCATCAACTGAAAACTCTGGCTATGGCCCAACATTTAATCCGTGGGATTTAACTCGCACACCTGGTGGTTCATCCGGTGGTTCGGCCGCTGCCGTCTCAGCCTTTCAAGCTCCTCTTGCAGTGGGATCAGATACTGGTGGATCTATTCGCCAACCAGCGGCGCTTACCGGAATCGTCGGAGTTCGCCCCACATATGGCGCAGTCTCTCGCTTTGGTCTGATTGCATACTCATCAAGTCTTGATCAAGCAGGACCCTTTGGTCGCACCGTATTAGATACTGCGCTACTGCATGAAGTGATGGCCGGACATGATCCAAAAGATGCAACAAGTATTAATGCACCCGTTCCAGCAGTTGTTGCTGCGGCAAAGAGCGGTGATGTTAAAGGGATGAAGATTGGTGTGATCAAGCAGCTACAAGGTGCTGGATATCAGAAGGGCGTGCAAGCGCGCTTTGATGAATCATTACAGGTTCTAGCTTCTCTTGGTGCTGAAATTGTGGAAGTAGATTGTCCAAACTTTGAATACGCACTTGCTGCCTATTACTTAATCGCGCCTTCTGAGTGTTCTTCGAACTTGGCACGTTTTGATGCGATGCGCTACGGACTTCGCACAGGAGATGCAGCTGGCGCATCGGCCGAAGCTGTCATGAGCGCCACGCGTGATGCTGGTTTTGGCCGTGAAGTAAAGCGCCGCATCATCCTTGGAACCTACGCGCTCTCATCTGGTTATTACGATGCTTACTATGGCAGTGCGCAGAAAATTCGCACCTTAATTATTCAAGATTACGCAAAGGCATTTACCAAAGCCGATGTCTTGGTCTCACCAACGGCTCCCACAACTGCCTATAAAATTGGTGAGAAAGTCGATGATCCGATGGCGATGTATTTAGGTGATGTGGCCACAATTCCAGTAAACCTGGCAGGAATCTGTGGCATGTCACTGCCGGCAGGTTTAGCTGAAGAAGATAATTTGCCAGTTGGTTTTCAAATCATGGCACCTGCTATGCAAGATCAACGTCTCTATCAAGCAGGGGCAGCACTGGAAGCAGCGCTGCTTGCAAAGTGGGGCGCACCGATTCTTTCCAAGGCACCAGTGTTGGCAGGGGGCAAGTAATGGCGCTTCCAACATATGACGAAGTAGTTGCTAAATGGGATCCAGTACTGGGTCTTGAGGTTCACGTTGAACTCAATACTCATAGCAAGATGTTCTGTTCTTGCGCCACAGAATTTGGCGCAGCGCCAAATACCCAAACATGTCCGGTCTGTTTGGCACTTCCGGGCGCACTGCCAGTGGTGAACGAGAAAGCAATTGAGTCAACGATTTTGATAGGCCTGGCACTGAATTGCAAAATTGCGCCCTATAGCCGCTTTGCTCGCAAGAACTACTTCTATCCAGATATGCCTAAGAACTTCCAGATTTCGCAGTATGACGAACCGATTTGTTTTGATGGCTATGTCGATGTTGAAATTGATACTGATGAGGGTCCGAAACAATTTCGCATTGAAGTTGAACGTGTGCATATGGAAGAAGACACTGGAAAGTCACTCCACGTGGGTGGTGCTACCGGCCGTATTCACGGCGCTGACTACTCACTACTTGATTACAACCGAGCCGGAATTCCACTAGTTGAAATTGTTACCAAGATTGTTCCTGGCACAGGCAAATACGCACCAGAGGTGGCTAAGGCTTATGTGGCAGAACTCCGTGACATCCTTCGAGGCCTGAAAGTATCTGATGTGAAGATGGAGCAAGGCTCACTGCGTTGTGATGCCAACGTTTCACTTAAACCAATTGGATCTGATGTTCTAGGAACCAGATCTGAGACAAAAAACGTGAACTCACTTCGCTCGGTCGAACGCGCCATCCGTGGTGAAATGATTCGTCACGCAGAGCTGCTCAATGAAGGCAAGAAAGTGAAGCAAGAGACTCGCCACTTCCAAGAAGATACTGGCCTGACACGTTCTGGTCGCTCGAAAGAGCAGGCAGAGGATTACCGATACTTCCCAGATCCAGATTTACTTCCAGTAACACCTGCTGCCACCTGGATTGAAGAGCTACGGGCAACTTTGCCGGAGCGCCCATCACTGCGTCGCAAGCGCATCAAAGAAGAGTGGAACGTGCCTGATAAAGAGATGCAGGCGATGATTAACGCTGATGTACTAGATATTGTCGAAGCGACAGTATTACTCGGCGCAGATCCCACCAAGGCTCGCACGTGGTGGCTTGGTGAAATATCACGTATTGCCAATGATCAAAACATTGCAGTGACTGAACTTGCCATTACTCCAGCAGATGTTGCTGAACTTATCGCACTCGTTGCCGCAGGTGAACTCACCGACAAACTTGCCCGTCAAGTTGTTGAGGGCGTTATCGCTGGCGAAGGAAAACCAACTGAAGTTGTGGCAAAGCGTGGCATTAAAGTTGTTAACGATGATGGTGCGCTTATGGCAGCCATTGAGAAAGTCTGCGCTGAACAAGCAGAGACTGCTGAGAAGGTACGCGGGGGACACTTACCTGCAGCTGGCGCCTTGATTGGCGCAGTCATGAAAGAGACAAAGGGCCAAGCAGATGCTGCGCGAGTTCGCGAGCTCCTACTTGGCCATTTAGGTCAAAGCTAGTAACTAGTTTTTAGTTAGTGCACTCCTGCGCCTTCAGTTTCAACCAGTGACTCTTTTCCAATATTGATAAAGAAGAAGAGAACAACTGCGCCCGTGAAGAGCAACGCTGCGCTGAACTTAAATGCCACGGTAAATCCATGCGTCATAGCAAATGGTGTTACGGCTTTACCAAGTTCAGTATGAGCTGCTGCATATGTGGCCGTGGCTGTTGCTGCAACTGTATTAAGTAGCGCTGTTCCGAGTGAGCCACCAACCTGCTGAGAAGTATTGAGCATCGCACTTGCAACGCCCGTGTCATGACCTGAAATTCCATGAAGGGACGTTGAGGTCAGTGGAATAAAGACAAGAGCCATTCCACTCGACATGATCAGAAGTGATGGAACAACATGTGTGAGGTAGGCCGTTTCTGGAGTAATGCGTGTCAGTAACAGTAAGCCAATACCAGCAAAGATTAATCCGGGAACCATCAATGGCTTGGGTCCGAGTCTAGGTAGGAGTTGTGATGCAACACCTGCAAAGATAATGATTCCAGCTGTGAAGGGAAGGAATGCAAAACCAGTTTTGAGTGGACTAAAACCTAGGATGACTTGCAGATAGAGTCCAAGGAATAAGAACATGGAGAATAATCCAGCTCCCACTACAAGAGATCCAAGATATGAGCCGGCACGATTGCGCTCTGTAATCACGCGCAGTGGCATCAGCGGATTAGCAACCCGACGTTCGATGGTAATAAATGCAATCAGAAGAACGATGGCTGCGGCAAAGAAACTCAGAGTTATTGAGTCAGACCAACCCTTGCGTGCTGCTTCATTGAAGGCATAGGTGAGTGAGAAGAGACCGGCAGTTGCTGTCACAACACCAGGAATGTCATAAGTTTTATTGCCTTCAGCTTTTGACTCGTGCACGAACTTGAATGCAAGAATTGAGGCGATGATGGCAATCGGTGTATTTACGCCAAGGCACCAACGCCATGATGCATATTGGGTCAGAGTTCCACCCACGATAAGACCAATAGCTGCGCCGCCACCTGAGATTGCACCGAATACTCCAAATGCCTTCGCGCGCTCTTTCGGAACTGTGAAAGTTTCAGAGATGATTGCCAAAGCTGCGGGAGCAAGAAGGGCTCCAAAGACTCCTTGCAGTGCGCGAGAAGCAAAGAGCAAGCCTTGAGTCGATGCGATTCCGCCTAGGGCAGATGCTGCTGCGAAGCCAAGCAGACCGATGATGAAGATTTTCTTACGGCCCACATAATCACCGATGCGACCACCGAGAAGAAGAAGTGATCCAAATGCCAATGTGTAGGCAGTGATGACCCACTGCTGATTGGCATCAGAGATTCCGAGATCTACCTTGGCTCTGGGAATCGCGATATTCATAATCGAGCTATCGAGCACCAGCATGAGTTGCGAAATTGCAACAACCAGGAGGGTTCGCCAGCGGTCCGGGGCGGCTCCCTTGATATGGCCTTGGGCATCGCGTGATTGATTTGGCACAGAAATCTCCTATAGATAAGTATCAGTGTGAACGTGAATCAAGAAATCATCTTGAATAATGGAATCTTAACCGAGTGGAGACAACTTCTCGAATTGAGCCTTACGATTAGCCCATGTCAAAGATGAAGCCCCGCTCTGGACTTGTCACTGATGGATTAGAGCGCGCCCCTGCCCGTGGCATGTTACGTGCTGTTGGAATGGGTGATGAAGATTGGGTGAAACCTCAGATTGGTATCGCATCTTCCTGGAATGAAATCACGCCATGTAATCTTTCATTAGATCGCCTTGCCAAAGCTTCTCGTAAAGGAATCATCGATGCTGGTGGATTCCCAATGCAGTTTGGAACTATTTCAGTTTCAGATGGAATCTCCATGGGTCACGAAGGCATGCACTTCTCACTCGTTTCACGCGAGGTTATCGCTGATTCAGTAGAAACTGTGATGCAGGCAGAGCGCCTTGATGGAATGGTGACATTTGCTGGTTGCGATAAATCACTGCCTGGCATGATGATGGCGGCAGCTCGACTAGATGTTGCATCAGTCTTTGTCTATGCCGGTTCAACTCTTCCTGGTCAGGTTGATGGTAAAGATGTCACCATCATCGATGCCTTTGAAGCAGTAGGTGCCTGTGCTCGTGGATTAATTACCCAAGATCGGGTAGATCAAATTGAAAAAGCCATCTGTCCTGGTGAGGGTGCGTGTGGTGGCATGTTTACCGCCAACACCATGGCAAGTATCGCCGAAGCAATTGGCCTTGCACTTCCAGGATCAGCAGCCCCTCCTGCGGTAGATCGTCGTCGCGATGCATTTGCCGAGCAATCTGGGGCGGCAGTAGTGAATTTGATTGCAAAAGGAATTACTACGCGAGATATCTTGACCAAGAAAGCTTGTGAAAATGCCATCACAATCTTGATGGCACTGGGTGGCTCGACCAACGCGGTGTTGCACTTACTTGCAATCGCCCACGAGGCTGAAGTTGACCTCACACTGGAAGATTTCCATCGCATTGGTTCCAAGGTTCCGCTGATTGGCGATCTCAAGCCTTTTGGAAAGTTTGTCATGACCGACATTGACCGTGTGGGCGGAATCCCCGTTGTCTTGCGCGTCTTACTCGATGCTGGATATCTCCATGGAGATTGCTTAACTGTCACCGGCAAGACCATGGCCGAGAATTTAGCTGACATCAAGCCCCCGCTTGCGGACGGTGAAGTATTGCGTGCTATTGATAAGCCACTTTCGACAGATGTGGGAATCACAATTCTTGATGGCTCACTTGCCCCAGAAGGTGCGGTCAGTAAGACAGCCGGTATTGGCGTTGAAAAATTTGAAGGCCCAGCTCGGGTATTTGAACGCGAACAATTGGCGATGGAAGCACTGGAAAACGGAACAATTAAAGAAGGTGATGTAGTTGTGATCCGTTATGAAGGTCCTAAGGGTGGACCGGGTATGCGCGAGATGTTGATGATTACAGGCGCAATCAAAGGTGCTGGTCTTGGTAAGAAAACACTGTTGCTTACCGATGGTCGTTTCTCGGGCGGTTCAACTGGGCTTTGTGTGGGACACATCGCACCGGAAGCAGTTGATGGTGGACCGATTGCATTTGTTAAAGATGGCGATCTCATTCGAATAGATATCGCTACTCGAAAACTAGAATTATTGGTCGATGCGGCAGAACTAGAAGCTCGCAAAGTGGGGTGGAAACCACTGCCTCATAAGTACACCCGTGGCGTGCTCGCTAAGTATTCAAAGCTTGTTGGGTCTGCATCAAAGGGCGCGGTCTGCGATTAATTGATGCCCGGCCAATGGGTGTCTCATATATTGAGACCTGCATCTCACCTCTTGACTCACACGGT